>JBAXWB010000009.1 GCA_037128595.1 bacterium | reverse complement strand
ATTGAAACGGGCAAATATTCTTTCAGAATAGGCCCAACTGGCGAACTCGGGTTAGGCAATGATCGGCAGTGTCGCTTGGAACTTGGGACGAACGTTCATCTGATTGCGCCGACAGGTTTCACGAAGTCCGAATATGGTGAGTTGCGGATTAACAGCGATTGCTCATCCGTATCCGGAACAGTTAGCGTGGTTAAGGGGTACAATCAACAATATTCAACCTTAGTGCTGAACAGTGCTGGGAATTTGTCCGGAGTTTCCGAATTCGACATATTCGGTGGCGTGTTCTCTGTAACTTGCGCTGCCGGGAATAACAATCAACTGAAATCTGATGCGGTGATCAGGTTGTCAAGGAAACAAGGAACGGAAGACGACGTGTTCCGGTACAGTGGCGCCAATGCTGCCTCAACCCAGATGATCTCCCGGATCTCTCTAAGTCCTTTTGGCTACTTGAGGTTCAATACTGCGAGCAGCCCCAAGCCAAAACTCATGCTGACTCATCCGACTTCCGGTTTTGACAGGGGGGTGGATGGAAAAGGAGCATGTCAGATTCAAGCTTCCGGCTCGTTCCCGAATGAGGCTTTGCTGGTTGACTTGGTGGTGTCTAACGGAATTCAGCCTGGCGTGGTGATTCCATGGATGGCTACGGAGGGTGCCGCGCCCGTGAGGTTATCCCCCTCTAATACGCTCGAGATCGTTCCAGTTACCCAGGCGCCCAGCGACCTGAGTACATGGGGCGGTAATGCCAACTATGCGATTACAAATGCAACTCCCGCCCCGACAGGCGTGATTCCCAATGGGACATCCATCGATTCGCTTAGCGTCAATGGCCCGTCGTCAAAAACAGTCCTGACTATTGGTTCATCGACCAGTGATGTGTTGACGGTGAGATCGGGATTGATTGGGCTCTGCGCTGCGTCGAGTGGAAATCTCATTATCACAAACGGTAGCATTACGTCTGGAACCAATGAGTTGAATGTGCTTACGGGACTTCAGGCTGGATCGGCCGAGATTTCGGTGTACTCGGCCATTGTCGGGCCAATCGCACTGACAAAAGCTGGAAATAAGATTCTCCATTTGTATAGCGCCAACAGCTATTCCGGTGGGACCTTCGTTAACGGCGGTACAATCATAGGAGAAGTGGCTGGCTCAATCCCTGGTCCGCTGTTTGTTGAGGCGGGCAGTACTTTCGCTGTGCGTACTGGCGCGATCGTGACGAACTCAAGTATCACGGTGCGCCGCGAAGGTTTGCTGCAGATACCTGATGGGACTGCAAGTTATACCTTTAGCGGGCTTCTGACTTTTGATGGAGGAGTGATGACGTTTGGGAATGCGTTCTCGGGGTCCGCCGCAGTGACCGTCAATACTCCCGGGACTGGGTTGGTTTTTGGAGATGGTGGGCTGATCAGTCAGATATCCTTAAACAGTTTCCACTCCTTCAAGCTCTACACGGATGTGTCCTGTTCTGCCGCATCCTCGAATCAGGCAATCATTACAACAATCAACCGGACTAACCTCGTTCAATTTATGGATATGAATACGGGGGCGGCGGCAACACGGACGTTCACCGTCTCGAACGCTGTCGGGTTGGCGGCTGGGGTTTCGGAGATGGTCTTGGATATTCCCCTGAGGGAGCCGGCGGGATTTCCCGTTACGATCATGAAGAAAGGGGATGGCATCCTCGAAATTTCGCGCATGAACGGGACTATCAGTGGAGGCGCGGTGGTCAGCAATGGAACACTTTTGCTTGATATGTACGTTCCTGCAACCAATCGGGCCTGTCAATTGACATTAGGTTCGGCTGCCGTGACGGGTCTGGCTTCGACAAATGGCCTGTATGTTGGTGAGTTATTGACAGGCAGCGGACTGCCGGCTCAGGCCGTCATCAAGTCAATTGATAGCGCGAGTCAAGTCACTTTGACAGTGAATGCGAGTTCAACCACGAATTATAGCGTGAGATTTCCTGCGTGCGGTTCGCTTGGCACCGGGAGCGTGACCGTCGCTGGCTCCGGCACGCTTGATGGCGTCGGTGTGGGTGGCAATGTAACCGTCAAAACCGGCGGAACGTTGGCTCCGGGGACCACCACGAACATCATGTCGACCTTCAATGTGGGTGGAAACCTCCTGGTGGAGAGCGGCGGCATCCTCTCCGTGGATCTGACGGCGAGTTCCAATGATGTCGTGGCGGTGGCGGGCACCGCGGATATTACTGGGGCCATTCTGGCGGTCAACGGGCCCAAACCGGTGGTCGGACAGACGCTCACTATTCTCACGGCAACCAGCGTCGCCGGGACCTTTGCAACGGTGCCGGATGGCTATTCGGTGAAGACGGTGGGGAACACGTTACAGCTGTCTCGTGCAGCGGCGGGCTTCGTTTTCAGCGTGGAATAACCGCGGGGGCGGCAAGATTTCGGAGCGGGGGACGTCATGAAAAGATATTTTCAATGGTTGGGATTGGCCGTGATGCTGGCGGGCGCATCAGGTGCCTTAGGGGCTGTCACGAATTCAGCCCCCTGGTCCGACTCGTTCGAGACCTTCACCAATGGCTCCTTGCTGGATGGGACCAACGGGTGGACCGGATCTCAAGGTGACGCTGGTGCAGTTACCTCCACTCAGGAGGTGGTGAACCTCCTGACGAATTATCCTGTCTCAGGCAAATCCCTGCCTTTATCCGGCTCTCACACCAATGTGGTGGTGCTGAACGCCGAGCTGGTCAACCATATCCAGAGTACGACCGGCGGGGTGGTGAAGGTGGATTTCATGGTCCGTCCGACCTGGTCGGAAACGCCTCCCACAGGGAATACCAATAAGCAGTATGCCTTCTGCATCGCGACCAATGGCCTCCTGACGCTCTGGCACTATAACCGGACGGCGGGCAGCAATGAGTGGCGCACGCTGGCGGCCAGCCCGGTCATCAGCACCAATGACTGGAGCCGGTTCACTGTCGTTCACGACTATTCCAATAAGATGTTCCAGATCGTGGTGAACGAGGGATCCGCTCTGACGGACGCGACCGGCTGGACCGCCGGGGGCGCAAGCGCGTCCGGCTCCTGGTTCTATATGGTGCAGACCAATGGCTTTATGTCCCGGGTATTGGCCGAGGCGGCCCCGGCGTTTATTGACGATGTGGTGGTGGCCCGGCGGTCGTTGACCTGGAGCCGGACGAATTTCACGGAGAGTGTGACCAATAACGGGGCAGTTGATAACAGTTCGCCTTTATTGATTACGCTGGCAGTCGATACCTTTAACGGCGCTCTAAATGAAAACTTTACCGCCTCCGGCAAAGCCACGGTGAGCGGGCTTCCCGCCAATCTGGTGGCGGTGGTGCAACGGGTGAGCCCGACACAGTTGTCCATGACCCTGACCAATACGGCGCTGGCACATGAGGCCGTCAACAGTACCACTCTGCTTGTTCAACTGGCTGATACGGCGTTCACGATGCGCAATGCCTGGGATGTGATGGGAAGCCAGACCAACGTGGCGCTGACGTTCCTGAATACCCCCCGCCTGGGCTACAGCACGAACCATTTTTATGAAACCAGCACCAACAACGGCTCGATTGATAACAGTTCCCCGTTGCTGATCACCCTTACGAATGGGACTTTCGCGGGAACGGTGGGCGAGGACTTCGCGACGAACGCGGCGAAGTTGGCGATCGGGAATCTGCCGGCAGGACTGATCAGCGAGGCCATTATGTTGAGTGACACGCAAGTGCAGTTCAGACTTCTGGGGGCGGCGACTCAGCATAACATCGCGCAAAATATATCAACCCTGAACCTGACCTTCCTGAATGGGGCGTTCAACATCGTTCCGGCCTCGAGTGTGTTTAATGTCAGCACCAATCTGAGCGTGTCATTCATCGATCCGTCCACGTTAAGCTATGGCACGACTATCTTCACGGAAACGGTGGCGAATAACGGGGCCATAAGCGGCACGACGCTGACATTGGTGAATAAATCATTTAATGCGACCAATGGGGAGGACCTGGTGGCCAGTGGCAAGGTGACGTCCGCGAATCTGCCAGCCTCGCTTGGACTGCATGTGGTGCGCGGCGCCACGGCGCAAGATGCCACGGTGAGCTTCTCCGGGACGGCCAATGCTCATGCGGTGGCGAACAATATTGCGAATCTGGGGATTACCTTCCTCAATACCGCCTTTGTGGGGGCGAATGCGGCGGGTGTAACGAATTACTCACTGTCGAATCTGCAGATCCAGTTCACGAATCCGCGCTCATTGGCCTATAGCAGGACGAGTTTCACGGAGATTTCCGGCGGGGCCATAGATAACCGCAGTCCGGCGACGATCACCCTGACAGGGGACACCCTGACGGGTGCCGATAACAGTGACTTTGTGACGGCCAGCAAAATCACCGTGGGGAATGTGCCATCCGGGCTGACGGCGGTGATTACCAAGATTTCGGCGACCCAGTTGAGCATACAGTTCTCCGGGCGCGCAACGGCCAATGCCCCGGGTGACAGCGTGTCGACCATTAGCTTTACGTTTAACAACACCGCGTTTACCGCAGGGAATGCCGTCTATGTCAATGGATACGCCAATACGGCCATCGGCATCACCTTCATCACGGACTCAGGCTTTTTCAACGTCATGCCCTATCAGGAGTCATTTGAAGGGTACCATGCGGGCCTACAGATATCCGGGACGAATGGTTGGCTCGGCAATTCCGTCACCGCAGGAATCGTAACCAATGGCTTGGCGTTGACGAGCAGTCTGGCGTCTTATGTGTCGCCGGGTCACACGTATCCGATTTCATCAGCGACGCATACCAATGAGCTTTACGTGCAGGACTCCCTGCGGGTGGCGGTTCACAGTGAGACGGCGGCAAATGTGTATCTGGAGTTCATGACGATACCCGTGCCCATGAGCGAAGCGCCGGTGGGGGATACCAATCAGCAATGGGCTTTCTACGTCAGGACCAATGGCGAGCTGGTGGTCTGGCAACAGACCCGTAGTGGCGGCCCGGCTGTCAACGAATGGATCACGTTGTCCAATGCCCCCGCCATCAGCACGTCGCAATGGTCCCGGTTTACGATCGAGAATGATTACACGCACGACATGTTCCGGCTCATGGTGAACCAGGGTTCGGCGGTAACCGATTCGCGCGGCTGGACGGCGCCGGGCGGCAGCCTGGGTGGGGCGTGGTTCTATATGGTGCAGACGAATCATGTGCTGGCCGCCTTCAAGATGACCGGTGGCGGCGATGGCATTCTGGATGACCTCACGGTCAACTCCATGCTGGATGGCAGTTTCTATCCGACATCCGGCGCGGTATACATGATCCGGTAAGAGTCTGCCTCCCGAACCGGTGCCGACAGAGCGGCACCCTCCATTAAATATTTCTCATAAACGATGTTTTGATGTATTCAATGGAGGGCGCCGCTCTGTCGGCGCCTGCTATAAAGGAATCTCTATGATCGAACTAACCAAGACGAACCGCAAGACCGCCGAGTGGGTCCCTTTCGAGAGCGGCACGGTGCAGTTGAATGTCGGCACGGCCACGGGATACCAGTTGGTGATTGAAGATGCGGCGCGGCGCGAATATGTCCGGTGCGCCATCCGGCCGGGGCAACGCGTGCGGTTCAAGGCCCGCGGGACGGCCGGTCTCCATTCAGTACGTGTACTCTCCCCGCTCAGTTCAGTGCTGGTGGAGACCGCCTTCACCCTTAAGGCGGCCACGCGTATTCACTGTGATCAGGGGCCCTATGGAAAACTGATGGAGCGGCTTGCCACCCTGTTGGCTACGAATGACGAAGCCCGGCATTGGGTATTGCGAGGAAAATTGCGTCATATGCTGGTCATCTGGGGGCGCGACCATGTGCATACGCTCAAGGGGATGAAGTACTTCATGGAAGATGTGAAGTCAGCCATGGATTATTGGATGGAGACCCAGGAGCCCAATGGCATGGTCTGGGATAATGTTTATCAGAATACCAATTACCCCGGACGGACCTGGTTCGGCGAGGCGTTGGGGAAAGAGTACTTTCGCTATGAAGACGGGGGCCGCTACATTGTGCGCCGCATACCCGTGGAAGCTGACTGCGAATTTCTTTACACGGAAGGGGTGTGGCAGGCCTGGAAGGCGAGCGGGGACGACGCCTGGATGGCGCAACAGATCCCCCGGCTGGAAAAAGCGCTGAAGTACAACACCACACATCCTGTGCGCTGGAGCCGGAAGGCGGGGCTGGTGCACCGCTCCATGTGCATGGACTCCTGGGATTTCACCAATCCGGTTTTCTATAAAGGGGACCACCGTTGCGTCAAGCCCGGTGATCCGCAATTCCTGTTTCACGGCGATAATTCGGGCGTGTATTCCTCCTACTGGCGTTTGGCGGATATGATCGAGCATCTGGGGGACTCGAAGCGGGCCGGCGCGTTACGCAAGGAAGGGGAAGCCCTGCGGCAACGGGCGAACAAGGCCCTGTTCTTCGGGAATACCTATGGCCACATGATTCCGGAGACGCTGGACCCAAAGGCGGTCTACGCCAAGGTGGGTGATGAGCGCAAGCGCATGAGTTTGTCGCTCGGGTATACCATCAATCGCGGGCTTCCCACCCATGCCATGGCGGTCAAAATCATTGATGAATACCAGCGGCGTCGCCAACAGGAACGCAACAACAGTTTTGCCGAATGGTGGACGATGGATCCGCCCTACCAGCTTGATCAATGGCCGGCCGAGGGTTCAGGGGCCAGTATCTGGGGGGATTACATGAATGGCTCCATTTGCCCGATTATTGCCGGGGAGCTTTCGCGCGCGGCGTTTGAGCATGGCCGTGAAGCCTATGGCGTGGATATCCTGGAGCGGGTCTGGGCACTTTCCGAACGCGATGGTGGGGCCATGCATCAGTCCTATCGGCGGTTACCAGCGCTTCCCAAGTTGCCAAAGACGCGCTTTACGGCCATCAGCCTGGCCGGTGTGGCGAACCGCGGGTTGAAGGATGGTGCCTCTGCGGCCGTTCCGGCATGGGTGAATGAGAATGAGAATGATATGCGGAACCTGCCGACCGGGCGCCGGCGGTATGGGGCCATTGAATTCACGGTGGGCGATCCTCGCCGGAATGAGGGCAGGGCGGTGTTGCATATCGACTCAGGGCGGGCAGATGTACCTCGGGAGGCCACCGTCCCGGTTAAAAAAATCAAGGCACGCAGTTTGTATTTCATGCAGGCGACATCCCGGGCGCTGCCCCCTCATGCGGTGGTGGGGCTCTATGACGTCAGGTATGCGGATGGAACCGAAATGCGCCTTTGGATCCGAAATCAGCACGAGATCAGTCATTGGTGGGGCATCTCCGACAAAGGGCTGGACCGGGAAATAGTGCGTGTCGCCTGGCGGGGCAAGAACCCCTCATGGTCGAACGTGGGGCTGATGATGTTTGGTTGGAATAATCCGCATCCTGATAAGCCGATTGTCGGGATCCGGGTGGCAACGGCCGATGGCGGCCAGGAGACGGGCATGGTGCTGGCGGCGATTTCCGCCAGTGATCAACCGGTGGCATTCGAGCCACGTATCCGCTCGTATGGGTTGCCCGACAGCTGGTCCCAGGCGGCGGTCTTGTATGCCCTTACGGATGGGCTGGCAGGAGTGGAAGATACGGGCCGGGCGTTCTCGCAGGCACGCATCGCCCCCCGATGGAGCGCCACGCCCGCAAAGAAGGCCGAGGTTGTGCTCCAGTATCCCGCGTCGGGAGGGTATTGCGCCTATCAGTACCGGTATGAACCTGCCAAGCGGCGGATCCTGCTGGATGTCACCGGGAGCATGGAGCAGACTCAGGTGAATTGCCTGCTGCCGGCAGGGGCGCGCGTCGCTGAGGTCGCGGTTGGGGGACAGCCGGTTGCCTTCAAGATCCATACGGTCGAAACGTCCAATTATGTTCAATTTGAGGCGTCAGGCCTCCTGCGGGAACCCGTAGTGATTGGTTTGTTGAAATGAAGTCACTGGCGGCCCTGTGGGCCGCCAGTGTTTTAGAGTTATCAGGATGCATTGGGGAGAAATGATAGATGCTTGTCACTCGTCAGAATCAAATTCCATTTCTTTGGCTGATCATGATCACGGTGCCTTGGGCCCTTTTCTACTTCATGATTCAGGTTAACGGTGTTAATTTCTTCATTCTCAACCGGCTGATTGATAATCCTGCGGCCTTGACCTTCTTTTTCTCCCTGCCGGGCCTGATATTCTTGTTCATTCCGGTCGGTCCCTATATTTCGTTCATGTCCGACCGCATCTGGACGCGGTGGGGACGCCGTAAGATTTTCCTGATCATCAACTTTTCGGCGATGGCCCTTGTGATGTTTTTCTACCCGTTGGCGCCCAATGTGTGGGCGTTTCTGGCCCTCATGTGTATTGCGGCGTTTATTGGAGCTTTTGGAACGCCTTTTGAGGCCCTAAAGCTGGAGATTATCCCGCCGGATATGCGTGGGCGCTCTTCCGCCATGAATACCTGGGTCAACACGATTATCAATATTGTGTTTTCCCTGGCCGTGATCGGCCGGTTCGATGAGGTCATTCCTTTTCTGGGAGGACAGATCAGCGGGATCAAGATCCTGTATTGGAGTGCGGCGCTCGGGCTGCTGATTGTGGTGTTTTACTACTTTTTCGGGATTCATGAAGTGCACCCCAGGAGTACGATTACTGGCGAGAAATTCAATATCAAAAAGGCCTGGAAGGCCATGACCATTCCCCAGTTACGCTACCTGTACATTTTCATGATCGCCACGACGTTGCTGGGGGCAAGTCTGGGAAGTTTGGGGACCCTGCTGTATATCAATCAGTGGGGATATAGTTTTCAGGAAATGGGCATTAATATTGCGTTCGGCGGGATCATCAATCTTTTTCTCATTCCGATTATCGGGATTTTTGCCGACAAGGGACGCCAGCACCGCATGCGGATTTGGCTCACGTGTGTCGGCATTGTCTCGGTTCTAACGCTCAGCTATTTCGCTTTTGTCACGTGGTATTTACCTGACCAGCGGCCGTCGCTAGTGGAAATCATATTTTTCGGAGAAACCACCTGTATCGTCGGCATTATCGGGGGGATGGTTTATTATCCGCTGGTATACGACTATATTCCCCGCAATTTAATGGGAACCTATAGTGCCGGCTGCGGCATTGTGGCGGGGATTGTGGGCTTTTTCACGACGAACGGGTTGGGGGTTTTCCTGTTGTGCTGGGCAAAACTTTTTCAACCGCCGGCTGGTGAAATGGTGCGTGTGTGTCTCGAAACGGAAATGCAGCAACCCCAGGTGGCGCAGATTCTGTATCTCGATCATCTGGTCACCCCTGACGGAGCCCCCGCTGCCACCCGTGATATTGTTGCCAGGCCCTGGTATGCCAATGGGATTGTTAAGGATAATGGCGTGTGTTACGAAATCCGCCTGCGTGACGCTGACGGCGAAGCGAAAATGAAGCGGAGGGATGAGCTCAAGAATACGATCGACGCGCTTGATGCGAAAACAGCGTTGGATCGGAAGCGTGGAAGTGCAGGGGATACGATGGTCCGGCGCGAAAAAGAGCTGGAGGCGCTATGTGCCGAGAATGAACAGCTGAAGCTGGCCATCGAAAAACGTTCGGCGCAATGGCGCGCGGAAGTCCTCCGTGGTTTGGATCAGCATCTCATGAAGGAGGGGACGGCACTCCTCAGTAACACCCCTGCCCGGGCGGTGGTTTCGTTAGTGCTTACCACCCGTAAACCTAAAGACAAGGAAGTCGACCAACTGAATAAACGGTTAAGGGCGGAAGACCCTGCCGCCATCAGCCTTGGCTCGATACGTCTGGAGCGTGGGTTTGCGTTTTCGGTCTCTACCCTTCTGCCGGCGGACAAGGACCCGAACGACATCATGCGTGCCCTTTGCCAGCGGTTGATCCGTCTTGGCGATGAAACGGCTCCCGGCCTGATGGCCCACGCGACCCCGGTATCCGCTGTTGCGATCAAGCCGGCGGCAGTTATTGAGCTTGCCTTGGTTGAGGATCCGGTCAGGAACTTCATGTCACCCATATCCCGGGTAATGAATGCCTTGCTTTCCCGATTTGTCGATTTGCCGCCGCCTGACCAGAAGTTGATATCCCTTGCCCGCAATGTCTGTAAGGGGGGGCTGATCAGTCACGCGCGCACCGCCGCACTTGCCGGGCGGAATGGGGTACACCTCATCGTCGTTGCCGATGATGAAACGGTGGGCGACAGGGGCGTGTGGACGGCCAAAGTGCTGGATAGGATCCGCTTGGAATGTGCCTCGCTCAAGCTGACGGTACCTGCGCCTGTGATTGATCAGGGGGTAGTCCCCCTCAAGTATAATTATATGTCCGGATACCTCTACGTATTTGCCCTGGTCATCTGTGGATTCGGCCTCGTCATGTATTTCATTCATCAGGAAAAGATCGGGGTCGTGAAAAAATGGGGGGCGGAAGAAGCCAGGAGTGATAAACAGATGAATACTCCGCTCACGTCGATGATTGGCCCGGAGGCAGGTCAGGTAGTCGCCCCGGTTCGAGTCTCAACCAGTTCCCCGGAGACCTACACCCCAGGCTACCTGATCCCAAAAGTTATTTTCGCTTTGGCGGGGTTGTTGGTGGTTGGGGTGGCTTTCAAGCAGGCATGGCCGGATCTGCGGTTGCTCGCGGTGGGACGGCCCACGGAGGCGATCGCGGTGTCCGTCGTGGCCAGCAAACCCGGCCAACCGGATTTTGTCATGAAGAACCAGGCGGAACTCAATGCCAAGATGAAGGCGGTCAGCAACGCCAAAGATTACAGTTGGACGTTTTATAACGAGTTTGTGTTCGAGGCGACGGACGGGCAGGAAGTGGCCTTCCGCCGTGGGGTAGGGTGCAAGCTCAAGCCCTCCATGCCGTTGCTTGATGAGAACGGACTCCCCACTACGGCCAAACTGTTCTACGATCCCAAGGTGCCGACACGTACCGTGTTGCCCTTGGAATACAGCACCTGGCTGGCTCCCGCGCTGACCGCTATCCTTGGCTTGATGGCCTTTGTGCTCGGAGCCGTGTTTGCATGGTTTGCAACAAAACCCATCACGCTTTCGGCGAATGCGGCCGTGAATCTCACCGGTGACGGCTCTAAGAGGGATTGAACCGGGTTAACCGTTTTGACATACTTCCGGAATGAGCAAACGTATCACATTGCGCGATGTGGCTGCGCAGATCGGGGTGTCGACCGCCACGGCCTCCCTGGCCTTGCGGGACAGTCCGAAATTGCCGGCGGCCACCCGTGAACGTGTCCGTAAGGCCGCCCTTGACCTTGGTTACCAGTTCGATCCGATGCTGGCGGCTCTCTCGGCTCATCGTTGGAACCGGCAACCGACGCATCTGGGATCCACATTGGCGGTACTGGCGGATGGCCTGGTTGAGGGTGAGCAGGGGATGAGGGAGCGTGCGGCGGCGCAGGGATACGGGCTGGAAGTGTTCCAGATCCGTGACTATCCAGACCCCCAGCGGCTGGCGGATGTGCTCCATAGTCGAGGGATTCTCGGGGTGATTGTCGCGCAGATTTTCAAGCCGGGCTTCTGTGCGGCCTTTGACTGGTCGCGGTTTATCGCCGTGGCCTGCAGTGAAGGCTATGAGCGGCCACCGGTCAATTTGGTGATGCCCAACCACTTCAAGGCGGTGCAGGATGCGTGGGACCGGGCCCGGGCGGCAGGGTATCGCCGGATTGGACTGGCGCTGTACAACATGCCCCTTGCCATCGATTATCATGAGCGGTATGCGGCGTTTTTGGAACGGCAACGCCAGGTCTCAGATTCGCAACGGATTCCGCTGTGTGTCCTTGATCCCCCGGGTGCTGACCCGAAGTTCCACCTGGCGATGGTCCGGGAAATGGGGAAGTGGATGCAGGAGTGGAAGCCCGAGGTCGTGCTCGGGTTCAATAATTATTTTTACTGGATTCTGCGTGATGCGGGCTGGCAGGCCCCGAAAAAAGTGACCTTTTATGACCTGTGGATCACCGAAACGCCGATCATCAATCCCGGCTTCTTTCTGAGCCATGCCGAACTGGGGCGGCGTGCGGTGGAACTTCTGGATACCTTGATCCGCGGCGGGGAACGGGGCATTCCGGATCATCCGGCCACCCTCTCCATCAACTTCGCCTGGCGTGACGGACCGGCCAATCCTGTGGCTAAAGCCAAACGCCCCAGGATCAAAGGCCATAAGTTGCTAAGTTGATGAGTGTTCGGTTGTTGGGGATTGAAAAAGGCGCTCGTCCCTGTACTCGACAACCCGGCAACTTAACAACTCAACAACTTTCCCTTGCGCGACGGTTAACAGGTTAACTAAACCGGCCGCTTTCGCTCTTTTCGGGGAAGGACTATACTCTCATCATAAATTGAATTGGGTGAGTTGCAACAGGGCACAGTATCAGGGCAGGGGGTGGTGATGAATACGTCAAAACAATGGATTCAAGTCAGTCTCGTATCGATGGTCATCCTTCTGGGCGCCAGCCTGGTGGGGGCGGCGACCACGTATGTGTGGACCGGAGCCAACAGCGGCAATTGGAGCGATGGCGGGAACTGGACCAATGGGGTGGCGCCTACGTCCACCTCCAGCAATGATACTGTCTGGCTGACATCGAGTGGGACCCCACCGTCGAACCAGGACATTACGGGGTTATTCATTCTCAAGCTGATCTTCAACACCAATTCCGTAAATTACACGGTGGGCGGCAAGCCTATTACCCTTGATAACATCCTGTGTTATGACGACAACACGACGGCTCGGACCAATACGCTCAACTGTGATGTGATCATGGCCCTGAACAATATTGTCTGGGCTTTCCCGCAAAGATCCCTTCTCTTGATCAATGGGACGGTGGGGGAGATCAATGGAAGTAAGAAAATTTCCGCCAATGGGATCGGGACAAGTGGCTATAAAGATATCCTTTAACGCGCCGGTAACGAGATGGCGAAGCGGGCATGTATTTGCCTATTTTCGGAATGCTACTACATATGTGATTGAGGAGCGGTTACTGAAAATGTCGATTGACGAAGCTATATCATTCATTCAGGCAAAAGGAGAATTGGACCATTTTGGGGCGACGGGCCGACTTCGTTGAAGAAAAACAATGCCAACCACACAATTCTGGCTATCGTCGCTCCGCTCCTCAGTCAGATTGTGAACGTTGGGATTGAAACTAAAAGAGGATGAATCAAGATGACCGAATCTGGAAAACAGAAATGCCCCCAACCAGATGCTCCTGGCTATCGGCGCTGACACGCCTCAGCCAAAGCGCCAGCGTTTTAAGAAATAATTGATATAGAAGCCAGAACCACATAGCATGACCTCATGAGTCCAACAGTGTTCAAATGGCGTGGTTACCGTTTTTTCTTTTTCTCGAGGGAGGAACCCCGGCCTCATGTTCATGTGTACTGTTCTGACGGGGAGGCGAAATATTGGTTGGAGCCAACCGTGGAATTGGCCCGTAATCACGGCCTGTCTCCCGTTCAGGTAAACGAATTGAAGTCGATAGTGGAGGAAAAACAAAATGAATTGCTCAACGCTTGGCGCACCCACTTCACTGGCTGAAGTGACGAATATCGATCATTTTGGTTTTTGGCTGCTTGTTGAAAACAAGGAGTACTTCCTCCCTTATGGAGATTTTCCATGGTTTCGGGGGGCCACAGTTGACCAGATCCTAAATGTTCAACTTCTCCATGAGGATCATCTCTCCTGGCCTGATCTGGATGTCGATCTTTCCTTGGACTCGCTTCAGACCCCGGAATCGTTCCCACTGATATATTCATGACCGAACCACCGGCCGCACTGTACGCCTCGCCCTGTCGGGCTTGTCGCCAGTAAGCCGGAACGTTGGCTCCAAAGATGATGAGATTGACAAGATGATGATGTGTACAGTATCCTGTACATATGAATGCAATAACCTATACAGAAGCCAGAGAAACATTAGCGGAGACGATTCGTCGGGTTTGTCAAGATCACGATCCGATTATCATCACGCGCAAGCGAGAGGATTCTGTCGTCATGATTGCACTGGATGACTTCGAATCCCTCACGGAGACCGCCTATTTGCTCCGCAGTCCACGAAACACCCGGCGACTCCTGGATTCCATCAAGGAGCTTGAGGAGGGGAAGGGGATTGAAAGGACTTTGGCGGAATGAAGATCGTTTTCTCAAGCCAGGGGTGGGAAGACTATCTCCATTGGCAACAGACGGATAAGAAATTGCTCAAGCGAGTCAATGACCTCATTAAGGAGATTGTTCGCACCCCTTTTGAAGGGATCGGAAAACCCGAACCACTCCGGCATGCGCTGGGTGGATACTGGTCCAGACGAATTAATGATGAACACCGCCTGGTCTATAAAGTAGAGGGCGATACTGTTTTGATCGCTCAGGCGCGATATCATTATTAAGCCAACAGGTTTTTCGAACGCGACGGCTCGCACGCTCGCCGGACCCCGCGGTCAAACCAAAAGATGACAGATAAAGCTTGCAAGCTTTCTGACGAAATATTGCCTCTCGGGTTTCGTGGGGAATAAAGAAATCATGGTTCCACTCCCCAGCGGTGTCTCGCGACACAAGCCTGAGACAGGCATTTGATTCAGAGACACGGCTCGCCCGTTAAGAACGAGGACTGGGGCGATCCGGCCCATCCATTCGATCCAGTTTAACTTCATCAACCCGTTATTTGTCAAAGGGTTATGTCGACCTCCGTGATGAGCCGTTCCCGCCCGTTCACTCAGGTTTGAATCGCGCCCAAGGCATGGATTATGCTGAAAATATAAGTGGAAACCCTTTTAAATAAGGGTCGGAAAGGAAGTGGGGTATGAAAAAATATGTCATTACTGGCGCAAGTGGCCATGTTGGTTTTCGTATCGCCGACCAATTGCTCGATCGAGACGCCAACGTGAAAGTGATTGCGCGAAATCGGGAGAAACTGATTCCGTTAGTTGCGAAAGGGGCCCGGGCAATGACGGGGTCCTTGATGGATACGGCGTTTTTAGCAGAGGCTTTTGATCGGGCGGATGCGGTCTTCACCATGATTCCTCCGGATTTGTACGCGGAAAATGTTCGAGATATGCAAACGCGTATCGGGGTCTCCATTGCTGAAGCCATCAGGAAAACAGGGGTGAAGTGGGTGGTGAATCTGAGCAGTCAGGGCGCTCATCTGCTCAGGGGAACCGGCCCGATCGCCGGACTCCATGAACAGGAAGAGAGGCTAAACGCCATTCCTGAGGTCAATGTGGTGCATCTGCGTCCCACGTTCTTTATGGAGAACCTGGAATCCAATATTCCTTTGATCAGAAATCAGGGAATCATGGGCTCTCCGCTTAATGCCGAGATGAAGATTCCGGTCATCGCTACACAGGACATCGCTCGTGCCGCGGTGGAATGGCTCTCTGAATTGAGGTTTAAAGATAAAAGTGTGTGTGACCTTCTCGGTCAACGAGATTTGTCCGTGATCGAAATGACTGGAATTATTGGAAAGGCCATCGGGAAACCGGGGCTAGGTTATGTCCAATTCACCTATGAAGCAGCGAGAAACGCCATGTTGGCGATGAAGTTGTCGCCGGACATGGCAAGGCTATTCATCGAAATGTATGAGGCGTTCAATGAGGGACGAATCACGAAAGGGCTCATCCGGACAATTGAGAATACGACGGATACTGCGTTTGAGGATTATGCGGAGGAATTCGCGCGTATTTATTCAAATAAGACGTCTGAGGGAAAGGAGGCCGATGTGAGCAGAAAAGATCCAAGCCCTTCACGAGGGGAGAAATCGCCTCTAGCCTGGTGGCACCAGCTCCATCTGAAGCGCAAGGTTGCGTAAGGGCGCATCTGCGAGTTGGATTCGCCCCGGTTGCCTAAACAGTCGATCGATTCCTCTTGGCTGACTGGAGAAATAGATTATAACTGCGCCAACCCCATTTTGGCGGTTACGGCATGGCGAAGGGAAAAAGCGGATGTTAACGGCAACGGGTATCGAGAGCGATCGGGATCAGCAGGGGGCTGTTGAGCCACATCAGGCGAAGGGTGTTGAGCGTGTGCTGTCGCTGAGCGCACAACATCTCCGCCTCACGCAGGTGACGCTGGCAGACCAAACCGATCACCACAATGAGCTGGTTCAGGAACGGCAATGGTTGCTTCATCCTTCAGAGTCAGGCTTGTTGCTCCATGGAAATTTATTCGTGATCGAGAACCTGGCCGCAGGATCCGGGCATATTCTGGTTAAGAAAGCGCCTTTGCCGGGGGCCCGTTCCGTTGCTACGGAATTCGATCTTAAAAGCACCCCCCGCCGGAATGGCGGATATGAGTTTGTGTTGTCAGGGAGCCCGGAGGGCCAGGCTCACTCCTGGGAAATCCTGGAGTACCACGGCGGGCTAATGGAACGGACGCGGGTGATCCATGAGTGGCAACGGCGGCTGCGCCCCGCTACGCCCGGTCATTGGGTGCCCCGTTTCCTGAGCAACACCTGGGGCGATCGTTCCCGGGATAGCCGGATACGTGAGGATTTCGTGGCTGCAGAAATTGACGCGGCACACCTATTGGGCGTGGAGGTGGTGCAGATTGATGACGGATGGCAGCGCGGGGTCACCTCCAATTCGTCCTTAGCGCAGCAATTAGGCGGCGTGTGGGAGGGATTCTGGAATGCGGATCCCCATTTCTGGGATCCCCATCCCGAGCGGTTCAGTCAGGGGTTAGGGCCTATCGTGGAGCGGGCCAGAGCCAAGGGCATGAGCATCGGTTTATGGTTTGCGCCTGACTCCTGGAACGAATTTGCGAATTGGCGGCGCGATGCCGATTGTATCTTGAAGCTGTTTTCAACACTGGGTATTGAACACTTCAAAATTGACGGAGTGAGCGCGAAAACCGAATTGGCTTTCTGCAACCTGGATCATTTCTTTCAGGCCGTTTTGGATGGCAGTCAGGGCCGGGTGGTGTTTGACCTTGATATCACCGCCGATATCCGGCCCGGCTATTTTGGGGCGATGGAGGTCGGACCCATTTTCGTCGAAAACCGTTACACGGATTGGCATAAATATTGGCCCCACCAGACGTTGCGCAATTTGTGGATGCTGTCCCATTGGGTGGATCCGCGGCGGTTGCGGATGGAATTCCTGAGTAATGCGAGAAACGTAGAATTATACTCTAACGATCCCCTTGCGCCTTCCCGCTATACGCCGGCCACCCTCTTTGCCACGGTCATGTTTTCAAATCCGTTAGGGTGGTTTGAGGTTTCAGCTCTCCCCGCCGCCTTTTGCGAATCGGTTGCCGGATTGGTAAAAATCTGGAAGACGCATCGGGAGGCCCTGTTCAGCGGTTCCATTATTCCCATCGGCAAACAACCGGATGGGTTTTCCGTCACGGGCTTCCTGTCTTTGTCTGAAGCCCATGATAGTGGTTATGTCCTCATCTTCCGTGAGTTGTACCCTGAGGATCATATCACCCTGGTGCTTCCGGCTATCGGGCTGGGGGAATGCCAGTGGGACGTGCTGGCTCCCGGGGGCGCTATTCAATCCCAGGGCGATATCCTTAAGGTCCAGATTCCCAATCCACTTGGGTTTGTGTTCGCCAGGTTCACGGTCATTTGTGCGTCGAAAGGTTACGGTTAAACATGATGAAAGCCAAACCCCATGACTTCTTTTCCGACCCGCTTCTGATGGGGGCGGATCCGGCTACCGGGCTGATGGCGGTCGAGCATCTGGAAGGGGGCGCCCGGGATCAGATGGCGTTGTTCTGGCGGCAGGACCGCGGGACTGTTGAGACCGTCGTACCCTTTTCGCCCTTTATTCTATTGGCCCGTGAAGCCTTGTTAACGGGGCTCGGGGCAGATGTCGACGTCACCGTGCTGGAAGGGGAGGCCCCATTCCGGTGGAAGGCCAATTTTCCGACCTGGAAATCCTGCCAGCAGGCAAAGGTCTGGTTGGCGAAGGAAACCGGGGTCATGGCGGGGAATCCGCAAGCGCCCTATTTCCTGCTGACGGATCCGGTTCAACAATACTTGATTCAGACGGGGCAAACCCTTTTCAAGGGGCTTCAGTTTGATGACTTGCGCCGGATGCAGGTGGATATCGAGTGTTTTACCACGGACGGCTATGACTTCTGCAATGCGGATCGTGAAGGGGACCGGATCATTGCGATTGCGATGGGCGATTCCTCTGGTTGGCGCGAGGTGCTCTCCGGCGCCGAATGGGACGAAAAAACGTTGTTGGAGCGGTTTGTGGCGAAGGTGCGGGAGCGGGATCCGGACGTGATTGAAGGTCATAATATATTCAATTTTGACCTGCCGTATCTCACCAAACGGGCCAAGCGGTGCGGGGTGAAGCTGGCACTTGGCCGCAATGGGGCGAAGCCGGACTCACGGCCGAGCCGGTTCTCGGTGGGAGAGCGGACGATCTCCTTTACCCGTTACGAAGTCTTCGGGCGGCAGATCGTGGACACCTATTTCATGGTGCAGGCGTATGACATCACCCACCGCTCGCTGGACGGGTACGGGCTCAAGGAGGTGGCCCGGCATTTCGGGATCGCGCCTGAGAACCGGACGTACATTGACGGGAGTGAGATTTCGGCGGAGTTCAAACGTAATCCTGAAAAGCTGATGCGATATGCCCTGCATGATATCGAGGAAACCGAAGCGCTCAGCCGTCTCTTGTCACAAAGTGCCTTCATACAGGCCCAGATGATCCCTCTCTCCTATCAGAATATTGCCATCCGCGGGAATGCGACCAAAATTGATGCCTTGATCCTGCGGGAATACCTCCGGCAGAAGCGGGCCATTCCCATGCCTGAGCGTGGCCGTCCCTTTGCCGGGGGGTATACGGATCTATTTATGGAGGGGGTGATCCAGAATGTTCATCATTGCGATGTGCGTTCCCTTTATCCCTCGCTCATGTTGACACGGCAGATCGGCCCGAAAACTGATACTCTCGAGGTGTTTCATAAGCTACTGGAGCAGTTGCGGCATTTCCGTCTGGACGCCAAGCGACAGGAGCAGGAGGCGACTTCAGAGGGGGAGCGGCTTCATTTCGGGGCCTTGCAGGCGACCTTCAAGATATTGATTAATTCGTTCTATGGGTATCTGGGATTTGACCAGGTCCGGTTCAGTGATTTCGATGCCGCCGAACTGGTGGCCTCGGAAGGGCGGGACCTGCTGCGTCAGATGATTGACTGGCTGAAACAAAACGGGGCCCAACCGGTAGAGATTGATACGGATGGTGTCTATTTTGTCCCCCCGCAGGGCGAAGGGGCGGCGGCCCGGAAATCATTTAGAAGCCGTTTTTCAGGTTCCCTGCCGCAGGGGATCGAGGTCGAGTTTGATGGCGAGTATGTGGCCATGTTCAGCTACAAAATGAAGAATTATGCGCTGTTAACCGATAAGCGGGAGATCATTATCAAGGGGGCGGCCCTGAAGTCACGCGGTCTGGAGCCGTTCCAACGGAAATTTTTGCGCGAGATGATCCGCCTCAAATTGGAAGGAAAAGAGGGGGCGCTCCCCGAACTGAAGGCGGAGTATGAAGCGGCGATTTCTGAGCGGCGTTGGCCGATTGCCATGCTGGCTAAAACCGAAACGCTGCAGGATGCGCCTGCCACCTATGCCGCCAAAATTGAAGGGAAGGGGCGTGGCCGCAACGCGGCCTACGAACTGGCCTTGAAGTCGGGCCGGGACTATCGGGCGGGGGATCAGTTGTCCTATTATGTAGCCGGGACGAAGAAGACGGTGCAGGTGTTTGCGGCGGCCCGCCTGGTGGCGGAATGGAATCCCGTTGAGCGGGATGAAAATGTCCCGTATTATGTTTCGAAATTGAATGCGCTCTATGATAAATTCTGCGGCGGAAAACTGGGTGGTGAGCGGGAGGATGAATGAATAAGAAAAGCGGATTTACGTTAATTGAAATTCTGATCGCCATGACGATCATTGGCATTCTGTCCGGCGTGGTGGGGTTGTCGGTGGCCGGCTATTTGCGGAAAGCCAAGCTGGAAGCCAGTCGCGCGCAGATCAAAACCTTTCAGACGGCGTTGCAAATGTATAAAGCGGCCCATGCCCAGTTTCCCTCCACGGCGCAGGGGCTTGAGGCGTTGTGCGAAGCTCCCTCTATTCCGCCGGTGCCCAAGGATTACCCCGCTGAAGGCTATCTGGAAAGCCGTAACCTGCCCCGGGATCCCTGGGGGAATCCCTACGTCTATCTGGTTCCCGGCCGAAAAGGGGAACCGTACGAGATCGTGTCCTATGGGGCCGATGGGGAAGAAGGCGGAGCGGGAGAGGCGGCCGATATCAGCAGCGCCCAGTTTTAGGGTGCTCAATTGACATTATAACGTCATAACGCTATGTTGTTAGAGGAAATAGGAGCACTAACATGAGCGTCGCCGTCAAACGGGCTACAGTATATTTCGATTCAGCACTTCACCGCGTGTTGCGGCTGAAATCGGCCGAAACCTCGCGAAGCGTGTCTGAATTGGTAAATGAAGCCGTCTCAACCGCGCTTCACGAGGATCTCGATGATCTGGATATCTTCCGGAAACGGGCGCATGAACCTACCCTTTCGTTGGAGTCTGCCCTCCAGGAGTTGAAGCGAAATGGGAAAATATAGAGTTGAACTCAAGAAGAGTGTCCTGAAGGATTTTGATTCAATCCCCAAGAAAGATCTTCATCGCATCATCCTGGCGATTGAGTCACTGACCGACGATCCTCGTCCGCCCCAATCGAGGAAGCTCTCTGGTTTGGAGCAGTACCGACTCCGGCAAGGCAACTATCGGATTCTTTACTCCATCAAGGATGACCTGTTGATCGTATTTGTGGTGGCGGTTGGACATCGTAAGGAAATCTACCGATAAAAGAGCGGCTTAATCCTTTGCGGCCATCCCTATTGTTACGCTTTTCCGTAAATGAAATCTTTGATAGCCCATTCGCATGGTGTGTTGTCGCCGCGCTCGCTGTCCGGCTTTACCTTGATTGAGTCCCTGGTGGCGCTGGCCATTCTGGGAGTTATTGTGGGGGTTCTGGTCAATGTCCATCTACAGACGTTGCGGGCCGAGTCCTTTTCCCGGTTACGCGAGTCGGCTGTGCTGGAAGGCGAAACCATTGTCTCCCAATCCTTGTCAGGGACCGAGCGGCAGGCTATTGTGGATCAGGCAAGTCGGGAAGGCTGGACCGTGACAGCCACGCCGACGAGTAACTCTATCGCAGGAGCGGTGGTGTATGAATGGCGGGTAGCCTCATCGAATGCCGGCGCTCCGGCCGTGACCCTGTATTTGAGGGCGGGGGAAGAAAGAAGAGAGGATCATGCAAAATAAATTGAGACAACTTCAGGAGCTCCTGCGTGAAACCGGCGGGGTGGTGGTGGCCTATTCGGGGGGCGTGGACAGCACGTTTCTGGCGGCGGTGGCGGTTCAAGTGTTGGGCGCACGCGCCGTGGCGGTGACCGCCTTGTCTTCCACCTATCCCGAGTGGGAGCAGAAAGAAGCCACGGAACTGGCGCGGCAGATGGGGATCCGGCAGATTGAGGTCTCCACGCACGAAATTGAGGATCCCTGTTTTTCCTCCAACCCGCCTGACCGCTGCTATTACTGCAAGAAAGAGCTCGTGCATTACGTCAGGGCGGTGGCGGATCGCGAGGGGATTGAGGTGATTGTTGACGGAAGCACGGTGGACGATCTGAGTGATATCCGGCCGGGTCGGCGTGCGATGGCGGAAGGGCGCGTGCGCAGTCCATTATTGGAAGTGGGCCTGACCAAGGTGGAAGTCAGGGCGCTCTCCCGGCAGATGAACCTGCCGACCGCGGACAAACCCTCCCTGGCCTGTCTGGCCTCACGGGTGCCATTCGGGTCTCCCATCACCGCGGAGAAACTGAAGGCGATTGACCAGGTTGAGGGCGTATTGTGGAAGCTGGGGTTCCGCCAACTGCGGGTACGGCACCATGGAGAGATTGCCCGCATTGAGGTGGAGCCTTCCGAGCTAGCCCGGCTCTGCGAACCTGAGGTGCGGGCGGCGGTGATCAAGGCCGCCAAGGAGGCTGGGTTCAAGTATGTGTCCGCCGACCTTCAGGGATATCGGACCGGCAGTATGAATGAGGCGCTGAAACAGTAGGCAGACCTCAGTGGGCAGTCGGCAGCAGTTTCTGCCTACTGCACTCTGCTCACTGCCCGCTGATCCCCTTATTTCCCAATCGCCACTTCGAGCGCCAGCAGCGTGTAGGAGGTCACCAGGACATCATTGGCCTCCCAGAAGCGGTTGTTGCTGTTGACCCAGTAGCCCTGGCCGGTTTTTGAATCCACTTTCTGAAGGTTGACCAGTTTCTTGGCCAGGGCGTCACGCCACAGGATCTGGCTTTGATCATTGGCGGGAATACGGTCGTGGCCATAGGCGGCCAGCGCCTTGCTGAGGACGCTGTAGAAGTAATAGAGTCCCTGGTCGCCCATGCCCGGGTTTTCGTTCAGGGTCCAGTGTTTGGCGGCCCAGTCAAAGGCGGATTGAACCCGGGGATCATTCTTATTCACGTCGGCATAGATCAGGCTGAGCAGTCCGGCGTAGGTCATGCTGCCATACGAGCGGAACACGACGACGCCCTCTTTGTTGGTGGTGGTGCCCGCCTTGCTGTCATCGGGACGGTAGGCGAAGCCTCCGGCATTCTCAGTGCCTGCGGTGGCCTTGTTTTGAACACGGTCAAGGAACCGCACGGCGGCGGCCCAATCCAGATCGACATGGGCTTCCGATTTATCGCGAAGGTCTTCAGCGTTTTGGGTCAGGCGCATCGATTCGTAGGCAATGACGGAATCGCTTAAATCGGTATAGTCACGGCCGGTTTCCCGGTCATAGCCCATGCCACCTTCATAAAGGTCATTGCCGAAATGCTGGCCTGCGGCCACAAATTTCCGGGCCTTGAGGACCACGGGGGTATATTGCGGGTCATTTAATGAGTGGAGGGCAATCATGCAGAGGGCCGTATTATAGTTGCTGAGTCCGCCGCCCTTGCCGGGAATTTTGCGATAAATCCCGCCATCAGGTTGCACGTTGCTCAAAATGAATTTGGTGGCCTTGGCGATGACCTCGGCTTTTTTGGGGTGGGTACTCATGCTGAAGGCCCAGAGCGGGAGTGCCGTCAGAGCGGGGAAACTCGCTTCAGACCAGGATCCGTCCTCCTTCTGCTGGGCGGCCAGCCAGTCGAGTCCCCGGTTGAGGGCGGCTTCGGCTTCTTTGGCCGTGGAAATGTCGATTTTGCCGCCGGTCGGCTGTTTGGAGACCAGTGTGACCGTCTCGGAAACCGCGAACGCTGAGGTGAGGAGGCAGGATGCAACCAGATAAACGCTTAAGGTCTGATATTTCATAGGGCAATTCCTTCTTTAAGTAATGGCTGAACAGTATATACTTCCTTCTGTAGGGCTCAAATAGATAAAGCGCGGGACTCGCCCAAAAGGTTCGGTAGGCGCGGCTTTTTCTCCATTTTTTATTGCGGGCGGTGCTGAATCATCGTAAATCTAGTGGTTCTCATCATGTGATCAGGAGTATGACATGGCTAAAGGGAAAATCGAAATAGATGTAGATCTGTGCAAGGGGTGTGGCCTTTGTGTCAGAGCCTGTCCGTCCGATGTGATCCAGATTTCCGAACAGGGACAGACCAACAAATATGGCTACCGTTATATGACGGCCGCCCGTCCCCCGCAGTGTACGGGGTGCGGGATGTGCCGGCTCATGTGCCCTGACAGTGCCATTACGGTCTGGCGTGCCACCACCACGAAGCCGAAAGGGTAAAAGGGTATTATGGGCGAACGAGTCTTAATGAAGGGGAATGAAGCGATTGGAGAAGCGGCAATTCGCGCCGGGGTGCAGTCTTATTTCGGCTATCCGATTACGCCGCAAAATGAACTGATTGCCTATATGTCTGCCCATATGCCGGCCCTGGGCCGGACGTTTATTCAGGCGGAGAGTGAAGTGGCGGCGATTAACATGGTCTATGGCTCTGCGGCGGCGGGCATGCGGAGCATGACGAGTTCGTCGAGCCCGGGCATGTCGCTCAAGCAGGAGGGAATCTCCTATCTGGTAGGGGCCCAGCTCCCCGCAGTGATCGTGAATATTATGCGGGGCGGGCCCGGTCTCGGCAATATTGCGCCCTCCCAGGCGGATTACTTCCAGGCCTGCAAAGGAGGCGGACATGGCGACTATCATCTGGTGGTTTATGCCCCGGCCAGCGTCCAGGAGGCCGCTGATTTGACGGCCAAAGCCTTTGATGTGGCCGATCGCTACCGTAATCCCGTCCTGATCCTGGGCGATGCCGTGATCGGGCAGATGATGGAGCCGGTGGTATTGAGTGACGTGACGCCCCAGCCGCCCACCAAACCCTGGGCGCTGGGCGGGCCCCGCCATGGGCGCAAATCGAACTTGATCAACTCCCTTTCCCTGGCGGAGGGGGTCGTTGAAGAGTGGAACTGGATTTTCAAAGCCAAGTATGAGGAGATGAAGAAAAATGAACTCATGGTCGAACTGCTCGACTGCGAGGATGCGGACCTGATTCTGGTCGCCTATGGTACGACCTCCCGCATCTGCCGGGATGTGTTGAAGCAGGCGCGGGCCAAAGGCCTGCGGGTGGGATTGATCCGTCCGATCACCCTCTGGCCGTTCCCCTATAAGGCGATGGCCCGGCTGGCAAAGCAAACGCGCGAATTTCTGGTGGTCGAGATGAGTCACGGGCAGATGATTGAAGATGTCAAGTTGGCCGGGTTGGGTGAGGCGGCGCTCCATTTCCATGGACGCCCGGGGGGCGGGATTCCGAGGGAATGCGATATCATGGAAATCATCCACCATGTGCTGGTGAACAAGCGAGTGGGCACGGTCACGACACGGGGCTCTGTGATCGACTGGGAAATTTCCTGAGACAGGGATGTTATGAGCGACATGGATATGAAAAAAGTCGGCGGCCGATCCGCATTATGGAATGACAAGCCCTCCCCGTATTGCCCCGGGTGTGGCCATGGGGTGGTGCATCGGGTGATTTGCGAGCTGATTGAAGAATACCAGCTGGCAGATCGGTGCGTGTTTATGGCGCCCGTGGGCTGCTCCATTCTGGCTTATACGTTCCTGGATCTGGACATCTGCCAGTCCGCCCATGGCCGGACCCCTGCGGCGGCAACGGGCATCAAGCGCGCTCATCCGGACACCTTTGTCCTGGCCTATCAGGGGGACGGGGATCTGGCGTCCATCGGGACGGCTGAAATTATTCATGCGGCCAACCGGGGCGAGAATATCACCACTATATTTGTGAATAATGCCATTTACGGGATGACGGGCGGGCAGATGGCACCCACCACCCTGGTGGGGCAGAAGGCCACCACCTGCCCGGACGGGCGGGATGTCTCCGCCGGGATGGGCTATCCGCTCAAGGTGTGTGAGCTCCTGCAGAGTATCGGGGGGGTCGCCTACCTGGCGCGCACCACGGTGCACACGCCGGCCAATGTGGTCAAGACCAAGCAGGCCATCAAGAAGGCTTTTGATGTGCAACTGAATAAACAGGGATTTTCGCTGGTGGAAGTCCTCACGTCCTGTCCGGTCAACTGGGGGATGACGCCCTTGGAGGCGCTGGATTTCGTGGATCAGAATATGGTGCCGCAGTATCCCCTGGGCGAATATAAGGTTGGCGGCCTCAGTGTGACGCCGACGGTTTAGGAGGAGGACGCGATGGAGCATCGATGCATATTTTCGGGATTTGGCGGGCAGGGGGTGATTTCACTGGGCGCGTTAGTGGCCAATGCCGGAGTGGTGGATCACCGGCAAGTCACGTTCTTTCCTTCGTACGGGATCGCCATGCGCGGCGGAATGGCATCGTGCACCGTGATTGTATCGGATAAAGCCATCGGGTCACCGATCGTGAATGAACCGACGGTGATGATGGTCATGGATGAGGCATCGTATGATTGCTTCCAGGGCAGGGTGGCGCCCGGCGGCTGGCTTGTTGTGAATTCGAGCCTGGTTAATAAGCGGAGTTCCCGGCCGGACATCAAGGCGGTGTATATTAATGCCACCGGTATTGCCCAGCATTACGGGGATGGCCGCATGGCCAATATGGCGATGCTGGGGGCTGTGATCAAATTGACCGGTATGGTGTCGTTTGGGGCCGTGGAAACGGCCATTAATAATATTTCTTCGGTCAAGCTCAGCAAGCTCATCGGGAAGAATTTGCAGGTCATGAAACAGGGGTTTGAAGAAGTAAAGCAGGGCGGGAGTTAACCTATGTCAGCCAAAATTGATTTTGATAAATTGTCTTTTTCCATCACCCCCGGGGAGGTCATGTTCATCAGCAAATGCAAGTCTGATGGAGTATGGAATCAAGGTGATTATCTGCCGTACGGGGACATTTCAATCTCGCCTGCGGCGGGAGTACTCAATTACGGACAAGGGTTGTTCGAGGGATTGAAGGCGATGCGGACGAAAGCCGGGAAAGTGGTGTTGTTCCGTCCCGCGGAAAACGGCAAGCGCATGGCGGAAGGTGCGCACCGGGTCTGTATGCCGGCCTTTCCCGAGGACAAGTTTGTGGAGGTGATCTGCGAGATTGTCCGCCGTAATGTGGACTTTGTTCCTCCGTACGGCAAGGGCAGCCTCTATATCCGCCCCTGTCTCTGGGGGACGGGGCCGGTATTAGGGGTGTCGCCTGCACCGGAATTCACCTTCATGGTTTATGTCTCACCGGTGGGGCAGTATTTCAAGACGGGCTTCAAGCCGATCAAGCTTGAAATTACCCGCGACTTCCATCGTGCGGCACCGAAAGGCACCGGCGGGGTGAAGTCCATCGGGAATTATGCCGGGGCCATGTTGCCGGCCAAAATCACCAAGGCGAAAGGCTTCAATGAGTGTATTTATCTTGATGCCCGGGAGAATAAGTACATCGAGGAAGTCGGGGCGGCCAACTTCTTCTGCGTCAAAGGCGACACGTTGCTGACGCCTAAGCTGGGGTCGATCCTGCCCGGAATCACCCGTAAATCCGTCATGCAGATCGCGCGCGAGGTCATGGGAATGAAGGTGGTGGAGAAGAACGTGTCCGTGGAGGAAACGCTCGCCTCCGATGAGGCGTTTTGCTCCGGCACGGCCGCTGTGATCAGCCCTATCGGGTCAATCACCTATGAGGCCAAGGAGACGGTGTATAAGCATTTCGAAGTCGGGCCTGTCACTCAGGAGTTGTATAACCATCTCACCCGTATTCAGTTGTGCGAGGAAGAGGACCGGTTCGGCTGGATTGTTACGGTGATGTGACGGGGCGGAGGCGTGAATCGAAGGGCGGCCGGCACCGGGGGCGTGATGGTGAGAAATGATCGTAAAACCCATAGTGTTATGGTTGCTGTTGCTTTCGACACTGCCGGCGTGGGGTCAGGTCCCTGACCCTGAGGCCGGCGCGCGGGGAGTGGTTTTGGAATTTTTCTTCGAAGTGGGTTGTGAGAGTTGTGCAGAGGTGCGGCAGACGGTGTTGCCTGAATTGGCGCGCCGTTATTCGGGATACTACGAGCTGCGCGAACGGGACATAGGCCTGCAATCCAACTATCTTGCGCTGGTCCGTTACCAGGAACTGGCCCACACCCGGGATAATGAGCCCGTCAGTATGGTGGTGGCGGGCCGGACTTACCTGGCGGGTGTCGCCCGCATCAAAGAACAGTTGTTCCCCGCGATCGAGTCGGCGCTCTCCCGGCAGATATCAGGGGAGACTGGCGAAACCGCCGGGGATGCCGCGCTCCGGGCGCGGGAGGCAGGGACTCAGGATTTACAACGAAGGGTTGAGCGGTTTACGTTGTCGGGAGTGATAGTGGCCGCGGTGGTGGATAGCATTAATCCCTGTGCGATTTCCGCGTTGGTGTTCTTTATGAGCCTCATGTCTGCGGCACGGATCGGGGTCGCCCGGATGTGGATCTCAGGGCTGGCCTTTCTGGCCGCCTGTTTTGTGACCTATCTGGGAATCGGTTTCGGGCTTCTGAAGGTTCTGGGCTTTTTGACGGCGGTCCGGGAATGGAGAGGGATCATTGATTGGACGCTCGTAGCGGTCATGGCGGGGTTTGCGTTCTACTCATTCCGGGATGCGATCCGGTATCATCGAACCGGGCTGGCCTCGGAGGTTTCGCTGAAGTTGCCCGACCGGATACAAGCCCGGATCCATCGGGTGATGAAAAGCGGTTTGAAGAGTCATCATTTGATTTTAGGTGGACTCGGCATGGGGGCGGCGGTTACCCTGCTGGAGAGTGTATGTACCGGGCAGGTGTATGTTCCCGCCCTGGTGATGATGCTGAAATGCGGCCAATCCACCTGGCGCTGCACGGCGTATTTGCTTCTTTATAATGCGATCTTTGTGTTGCCATTGCTACTGGTGTTGGGATTGACCTGTGCCGGCTTGAAAACGCCGGCGTTGGTGGCGTGGAGTCGGAAAAATGTGGTGTTGAGTAAAATTTTGCTGGGGATGCTGTTTTTGGGCATGATTGCCCTTATGGTGATCTTGCGTTAATTGAGAGGTGAGGTATGCCGATGAAGAAGAAAATAAAGGAAGATAATGTTCAGGAAAAGTTGCGGGTGATGGCGTCGCATGCGCGGGCGGTGTCGGCTTCGCAGGCGGTCAAGGCGGAAAGCCGAATTGTCATTGCGGTGATCGGCAAGGATCGGCCCGGGATTATGGCCGGGGTGACCGGGGTGCTGGCAAACGTCGATGCGAATATTCTGGATGTGAGCCAGACGATCATGAGCGACCTGTTCACGATGGTCATGTTGGTGGATATCAAGGGGATCCGGGTGCCCTTCTCAAAACTCAAGGCCACGCTGGAGACTTACGGGGGCACTTCCGGCCTTTCCATCATTGTGCAGCATGAAGAGCTGTTCCGGGCGATGCATCGCGTTTAAACCGAACGATCAGGGGATAACCATGGCTATCAGCACTCAGGAAATTATTGAAACGTTAGGCATGATCCATGCCCAGAACCTGGATATCCGCACGGTGACCATGGGGGTCGACCTCCATGATTGCGCGGGTGAGGATGTCGCGCGGGTGGCCCGGAAGTGCTACGACAAGGTGATGAGAATGGCCGGGCGATTGGTCCCGACGGCGGAGGGGGTAGCTCAGGAGTACGGGATCCCCATCATCAATAAACGGGTGTCGGTGACGCCCATC
The DNA here is from genome assembly GCA_037128595.1 of bacterium. NCBI lineage: Bacteria > bacterium. The sequence goes on along the minus strand of JBAXWB010000009.1, from coordinate 125,863 downwards.
GCCTGGGTGGCCGCAGCCTGTGAATCCCGGGATTATACGCCGATTGCCCGCGAGCTGGATCGCGCGGCGCGGGAATTGGGAATTGATTTCATCGGGGGCTTTTCGGCCCTGGTACAGAAGGACATGACTCCGGCCGGGGAGGCCTTGATCCGCTGCATCCCCCGGGCATTGGCACAGACGACCCGGCTCTGTTCCTCGGTGAATATTGGCACGACCAAAGCCGGCATCAATATGGACGCAGTCGCCTTGATGGGGGAAATCATCAAGGAGGCGGCCGCCTTGACGGCGGATAGTGGCGGAGGCGCCTGTGCCCGTCTGGTAGTTTTCTGTAATGCCGTTGATGACAATCCCTTTATGGCCGGGGCCTTTCTGGGGGCAGGCGAAGGGGATGGCGGGTTGTCGGTGGGGATTTCCGGGCCGGGCACCATCCGGGCGGTGGTTCAGGCGCTGGGACGGGATCTCGATTTGCAACTGGTGGCCGAGGAAATCAAACGCGTGGCGTTCAAGATCACGCGGGCGGGCGAGTTGGTGGGCCTGAAGTGTGCCGCCCGGCTCGGGGTTCCCTTCAACATCATCGACCTGTCATTGGCGCCCACCCCGGCCCCCGGGGATTCGGTGGCCGATATCCTGGAGGCACTGGGGCTCGATAAAGTCGGGTGTCCGGGCACCACCGCAGCGTTGGCGATGCTGAACGATGCCGTCAAGCGGGGCGGGGCCATGGCGACCAGTCGTGCCGGCGGGATGAGCGGGGCATTTATTCCGGTCAGTGAAGATGCCACGATGGCGCGGCGTGCCGCGGAAGGGGCGTTGACGATCGAGAAGCTTGAAGCCATGACGGCGGTGTGTTCCGTAGGTCTGGATATGGTCATTGTTCCGGGTGATACGACGGCGGAAACCCTGAGCGGGATTATTGCCGATGAAGCCGCCATAGGCATGATCAATAAAAAGACGACGGCCGTACGCATCATTCCCGCCCCGGGCAAGCGGGTGGGGGATTATGTGGATTTTGGAGGGTTGCTGGGAGGGGGACCGGTCATGCCGATCAATACTCATTCCTGTGCGGTCTTTGTCCGGCGTGGCGGGCGCATCCCGGCCCCCTTGCAGGGGCTGAGCAACTAGTCGTTCCAGAATGAAAGAGACGATACCCATCCCCGACAAACCCGGCAAGGATCAGCGTGAAAACATTTTTTTCATGCTAGTGATTCTGGCGGTGGCGGTTATTGCCTATGGGCCCTTAATGGGAGGCGTCTGGGAAATGAGTGCCCGGACCACCCAGGCATTGAATGCCTTTGTGTTGCTGGGGGTCGCTTTTGGCGATGCGCTGCTAACGGCCATGAAAACGGCACCCTTCCGGCCGACCATCCATTCCCACGGCCTGCTTTTATTCGGGTTGTCCTGCCTGGCCCTGGCGATTGCCTCGGGGTCGCAGGTGTGGCCATTTGCTGTTCTGGGACTGTGTTTGAACGTCGGGGCCTTGCTGTCTTTTTGTTTTGGCCGTCAGGGAGTGCGGGCCTTTTATCCCGCGTTGGCCGCCTTTGGCGTCATTGTGCTGATGCTGGTATTGGTACCGCAAGTGGATGAGCAGCTCAGGCTGCTGGCTGGCCGGGTATCCGCCCTGGTGCTTCCCCTGTTGGGGATCCGGACTGAATTGCTGGTCCAGCCGGCCCCTTTCCAGGTGTTCCTGGTCGCGGAAAAGGGCGCAGGAGTGTTCAACGTGGCCACGGAATGCAATGGCCTGGGGATCCTGATGTCCTCGGTGGTGTTAAGCCTGATTACCACCCTCAAGCGCCGCCTGCCCGCCTATGGCGTGGTGCTGTTGCTCGCCGTATCCATCGTGGTCGGGCTGGCTTTCAATATTGTCAGAATTGTGGCGATCGCGTTAACCGCTCTGCGTACCGACCTTCTGTACTCCTTTATCCATGAAGGAATCGGTACGGCGATCTACTTGCTGGCCTTGTTGGCGGTATGGTGGCTGAATAGCTGGGGCAGGAAAAGGTTTTGACGGAGCAAAACCCTCCATTGATTGGAATCAGGGGAGAAACTTTTACTGGAATCCATCCTTCATGTGATCCCGGTTCGGAAGTTCATTGAAGTGTCCCTTGTGTTTGATCACCAGCTCCCATTGTTTGGCGTATTTCAGGAAGGCGCCGTAGGAGGCCATCAGGGCAATTGCCAGACCGTGACGTCCATCGAGAAATCCACCACGCAGGAGGTATCCTTTTACAAACCTGAAAATCGGGTGGGTAAGCATGTCGAGCCAGAAAAACTTCTCATTTTGAGCAAACTTGTGTTGGGCCGTGATGGTTGAAAACCGGTTCAAGGTGTTGATATGGTCGGCCAGATCGTCATAGGTGTAGTGCCAGATCGGGTGCTTCAGCCGCTTGACGGGGCCACGTACAACGACCTTGTCATGGGGTTCCTCCCCCTCGGTACGGCCGTAGTCTTTCCTGAAAAGCCGCAGTTTAACATCCGGGTACCATTCGCCATGCCGTATCCAGCGCCCCAGATAATAGACCTGGCGGGGGAATTCATAGCCGATAAAAGGAGATGGCCCTGCTTCAAATTCCTGGAGGATTTCTTCCCGCAGGGCAGGGGATACTTCCTCGTCGGAATCCATGAAGAGGACCCATGGGTATTGGGCAAGTTCCCGGACCGTATTCCGCTGGCCGACGTAGCCCCGCCATTCCCGCTGATGCACATTTTGTGTATACTGCTGGCAGATCTCAATCGTGCGGTCAGTGCTGAAGCTGTCGAGGACAATGATTTCGTCACACCAGGTCAGGCTCTCCAGACACCGGGCGATTTTCCGCTCTTCGTTGAAGGTGAGAATACAAGCTGATATTTTTTCCCGCATGAGTGAATCCGTTAGTGCTTCAGACTGTCAGCCTGGATGGGGGTGGCATCGTTTGAGGCCGTGTTTGAGGGGGCATTCGTACTGAGTGACGGGTCAGTGGGCGGCGGGATGAGGCCCATAGACACTTTCGCTTCCTCCAAAAGGATGGCCGGTAATGGGGTTTCAGGTATGGCTTGTGTCTGAGCATTGAGTTTTCGCGCCTCTGCGAGGTACTCGGTGGCAAAGTCCAGGATCTGGCGTGCGGCCTCGATTTCCTGATCAATGTTATTAGTCCTGGTTTCGATGAATAGTTCCCGGGCTTCAGCAATCTCCGGTGGGGTTGAGGTCAGGGAAACGGCCGGGTTAATCACGATTCTGGCCACATTGGTGACCGTCCAGTCGGTATTGTTGGTGTCCGTGGCCGCTGGGGTGTGAGTGCGGCGCGGGGCCGGGTTGGGGGCGGGGAGGGCTTCGGACTGGTGGCGACACTGATTAAGGGTCAGCGCGATGCTGGTGATAAGCAGGACCGGCAATCCGATGGTTATCCATTTTCGCCATTGGCGGAGTCTGGCAAAGGGGTCCCACGTTTCTGCGCCGCGCTGAGATTGAACAAACAGCCGTGTGCTTCCGATTTCGATGACATCCCCGTGTTTCAATTCGGATTCGTGAACGCTGGTTTTGTTGACCAGTAGGGGCGGGAGGGCCCCGGCGGCCGTTATCTGGAGTCCGGTGGGGCGTGACGTGATCCGGGCGTGGATTTCTCCGGCCTGGGGATCGGGCAGTTGGATATCACAGGAGGCACCCTTGCCAATGGTGAGGGGGACGCGGCCGATCTCCAGCCGATCTCCACGTTTTTCACCGTTCAGTATGACAATGCGATACGACATAAAGGTCGGCATCATACACAACCCTTAGCCGTGATTGGAGTCTTTTTTGCATCAACTGCCTAATTGATGCGGGACATAATCGGTATGGACGGAAGGGGGCGGGATGGGGGTGTCGAACCAGGACTGGAGGTCGGAGTCAAGACCGACCCCATACATGTAATTGTAAAGGGATTTCCGGAGTCCACGGCCCATGGCGGCGTGATCGCATTTGACGGAATCAATGAAGGGGACTTCATTGCGGGCGAAGCTCGATTTGGGAAGCCGGGGGATGCGGATGCCGAACTTTTTCGGGGCGTTATAAATCGGGCTGTGGACCGTCAAGGCAAAGCGATGCCAATAGGCCGAATGGATGCACCCTGATTCGAAGAGTTGCCTCACATATTCGAGGGAATCCACAGTATCCTGAATGGTTTGGGACGGGCAGCCATACATGAGATAGGCATGGACGAGGATGCCGGCTTCGCTCAAGGCATGGGTGACCCGGGTCACCTGGTTGAGATTGAACCCTTTATCGAGAAGGGTGAGCAGCCGGTCGGTTGCCGATTCCAGTCCGCCCGTTACAGCGATGCACCCTGATTTTGCCAGTAAGGAGGCCAATTCTGGGGAGAAGGCTTTGTCAAAACGGATATTCCCCCACCAGGTAATCTTCAGGTTGCGATCGAGGAGCTGTTGGGCAAGTTTCCTGAGCAGGGCGGGCGGCATGGCTTCATCCACAAAATGAAAGCCCGTTTGGCCCGTTTGCCTGATGATCTCCTCAATCTGCGAGATCAGGACATCCGGCGGGGTGGGCTGGTAATGGTGGATATAGTCCAGACGGGTATCGCAGAAGGCACAGCGATGCCAGTAACAGCCATGGGCGAGAGTCAGTTTGTTCCAGCGGCCGCAGGACCAGATTTTGTGCATCGGGTTGGGTAATTCGATCAGCGAGAAATAACGGTCCAGGGGAAGCCCGGAAAACAGCGGAGTGACGGGGCCGGAGGGTAACCGGGACGCAGGAAGGCTTGGCTGAGGCTCCGGGAGGAAGCACACACGGTTGTTGTTGCGAAGAAAGGTCCGTTCAAGCCGTGGGAGGGGGGGGCGGTTTCCCGGGTTTGTCAGGTGTTCAATAATTCCCAGAAGTGGCTGTTCGCCCTGATCGAGGGTGATGAAGTCGGTATAGTCGAAAACGCGAGGATCGGAGAGGGAGCGAAGTTCGGTGTTGATATAGCCGCCCCCCATGACAATAGGGAGGGTCGGATTTTGTTTTTTAATATGCCGTGCGATTCTGAATGCCGCATAAACGTTGCCGGGGAACGGGAGTGTGAGGCCGACCAATTCCGGGCGGTGCGCCTGCATCAGTTCAGCGGTGATATCATCAATCATCCGGTCCACTAGAGTGGGCTTCCGGCGCAAGGCGGTGGCAAGGCCGTCGAAGGAGGGGGCGCTGGCGGCAAGTTTCTCGGCATATTTTGCCAATTCAAAGTGGGCGTCGACCCCTTCACGGATGGCATCCGAAACATCATCGAGGTAAAGACTGGCCAGATGGATGGCCAGATCATGCGTGGCCATGTGTCCCAGGGTTGGGGCAAGATGGGCATGGGCTTCGGCCAGGGCCTGGAAGCGGGGCCCTTCGGGGAGGAATTGGCGGGAGGCGATCCGCCAGGCCAGAGTAGGGTCCTTCCCTTGGAGGAAGCGGATAATGGGGTCAATCGTGGCTTGGTATTCTTTTACGTGCAGAAGGAAGTGGCGAACACACCGTGAACGTGCCCGGGGCTTCATGGCCTTTGCGACCTGCTGGAGTCCGGAACGGGAAAACAAGCGGAGCGCCAGCATGAGCGCAGCGTCTGCCTGAATTACGGTGTGTGGGGTTGGCTTGAGCAATCCGGCCAGATACGCGGTGGCCGGGTAGGGCGCATTGACTTGCACCATGGGGGGCGTGATCAGGAGAATGCGCATGGTGCGGTGAGGCGGAGGCTAACTTGACCTGAGCGAATGATGTGAGGCGAGGAGAGCCTTGAGTCGGGCCGCTGTTTTCTCCGCATGCTCCAGTTCAGAGGCAAACTCATCCGTTACGGCCGAGAGGGATTGATTCAGGGCGGCGATTTTGGCTTCCAACGGCGCGAGTTTGGCTTCCAGTTCGGAGATTCTGCGATTGGCGGTCATGGCGTCGATCGCCGATTTCCCGGCAAGCTCATGAAGGGTCCGTTCAGCCTCTTTGACGCGCAATTCAGCATATTGGACCTTTGCGTCAGCGTCCCGGACTCTTGCATCAGCATTCCGGACCCTTGTGTCAGCTTCCTCTGCTCGCTTGATAGAGAGTGCAGACTCCCTGGTGGCTGTTTCGAGTCTGGATTTCAGGGACGAGATCTCTCCCAGGATCACGGTGGTCCCCGGGGAGACCCGGGAGGATGCCAGCGGGCCGTTCAGGATGACTTCGGGTTCAGTCCATTTTGCCACGGGAATGACGGGTTCGACCGGTTCAGGCCGCAGCCGGGTGATAACGGGCTCTGCAATGGGCTCAGGGGTCGGGAAGGGGGGGGCGGGGGCTTCAAGCACAACGGGGATGGCAGGCTCTGTAACTGTAACTGCTTCAGGTGCAACAATTTCCTCTTCGATTTTTGGCTGTTCCGGAGAGTTAACCGGGATAATGCCCGAGCACTGCTTGCATTTGATCTTTTTTCCGATAAGCGTTTGAGACACCTTGGTTTGCCATTGGCATGAAGGGCAGACGACGGAGATATTGGCCCCGCTAGAGGAGTCGGAAACCTGCCCGAGCACAATGGGTGCGCCCGCTTTTTTGGCGGAGCTGACCGGCTGAGGCGCGCCCGATGGCTGCATCGGTTTGGGCGGCGGGGTTAATTGGGCGGTGGAGCTCGCCGATGCAATCGGGGCTGCAGGGGCAGGAGCAACAGGTTGAGGGGGGGGCGGGGCTACTTGTGTGCTGACGCTGGGTGTAGGGGCTGGAATCGCCGCTGGTGTGTGTGCAGGAGCCGCTGCTGCAGGAATCCCTTTCCCCACCGGGATGGGTTTGCCGCACTTCGGACACTTCACTTCGGTAGGCATTCTGGCCGGCATTGCCTTGATTTTAAGCTTCGCCTTACAGTTTCCGCACTCAATGGGGATCAATTCCATACCGTACTCCTTCAATCAATTCATTCTGTCCTGCTTCGAGATTCCTGAAAATAGCAACGGCGCAGGGAATAAACAATCCCATTTCGGAGGAAAATAAAAAAACATCGGATCAGTTATCAGAGAAATCCGTAAATTCCATGGGCACCGGGTATGGGGAGGTGATGTTAAGATGCTTTTATGAAGACCAAAGGTCCGTTTCCCTTGTTTTTCGTCTCTCATCATGACAATCTTTAAATCTTTACAGATGTACACAAATACTGAGTGGCGCTTTGGTCGTTGCTGTAACATTGGCTAGTGGCTAGCAAGTTTCGAAATACGCACGGTATAATGGAAGTAGGGTTAATGGACACTGGAAAAACAAAAAACCTGATTGAAAGAGTCATCACGCCGCATGGTGTCATTTGGAATTTTCTACGGGCCATCTATCATTTCGTGAAGTCCGCTTTCAGGCGGATAGCAAAAAACGGCATTTTCCTTTTTGAGGGTGAACTTCAAATGGCTTCCAGTGAGCATCCTTTGAAACTTGGCAAGACGCTGGAGTTATTTAACCCGCTATCGGTGCTGGATGTCGGGTGCGGTACTGGATGGTCAATTGAATACCTTTTGACGCGCGGAATCGATGTTATTGGCCTGGAGGGCTCGGAATTAGCAATACGGAAAGCCAAGCATCCTGAACGCATAGAGAAGTGCGATTTAAGACGTGAACTCAACTTAACCCGTCGGTTTGATATGATCTGGTGTATCGAGGTCGTTGAGCACGTGCATCCATCGCATGTTCATAACCTGATGCGAACCTTCGTCAACCATTCTGATCGCGTGGTGATGTCTGCGGCGAAGCCCGGTCAAGGGGGGGAAGGGCACTTCAATGAGCAGCCCCCCGAGTACTGGATTGAATTGTTTGCCCAGTATGGATATGGCTATGATGAGTCCAGTACTCAAATATTACGACAGCTGAAAGAGTGTTATAGCGAGAGCATGCTGGTATTCTGCCGCAAGGGCAATCTGAGCCAACAGGGATGAATGTATCGGTCGGCAAGTTGGAGTGAAGGAAAAGGTGTTGTGATAATGAAGCCGATAATAGGTGCCCGCTTTGCTGAGTTCCATAATAAAGAGCTTTCGGGATTTAAAGTGAGAGCCCTTATTCGCGCGTGGCCGATAATGTTGGAATGAGACAGATGTGTAATCGAGACATTATTATTGATGGGTGGTTGCTGGCGCAGGCCGGGCATGGCATGGCTTCGTATGCAATACGATTGGCAAAAGCTTTGGCTAAATCTCGTTTAGCATCCCGGATTGTTGTTGTCGTTCCCGAAAATGCGAAACACTGTGTGCCTGTCGGGCTACATTCCCTTGTGCTGAAGAATCCATTCTGCATGCACCCGGCTTTAGCCGAGTTCGTCTGGCAAAACCGGTTAGGTGGGTACGTTCGGCGTCATTATCCCGATGCCGTCTTTCTGGCTTTATCACCATTTTATTCCTGGAATTGGCCCAATCGGTCGGTAGTGGTATGGCATGATCTGATACCGCTCCAATTTAAGCGGTATATGGGACGGTTTCTTTTCCGGCGTTTTATTCTCATGGCGCGACTACGACGGGTGCGTAAAACAAGCATGGTGATCACGGATTCGCGTTTTACAGCTTCTGCGCTGGCTCGATATCAAGGGACCCTCCCTCCGTTGGAGACAATAGGCATCTGGCCCTCGCCGGGATCTGGCGACAACCGATCCCCCGGGGCGATAGATGCTGTGCGAACGAAGTATGGTTTGCCGCAACGTTATTGGCTTTACGTGGGAGGCTATGACTATCGAAAAAATGTAGAATGCTTAATTGAGGCCTATGGCCGTGCGAGTGATATGTGTGAATGCCCTGCCCTGGTTTTGGCGGGCAAGATTCCTGACGACCTGCGGAAACCGGTTTGTAATATTCACAGTGCAATGGGGAAGATAAAGTTGGCCGCGAGGCAGGTGTGTCTTCCTGGATTTATTGACTCGGTTGACATGGAGTCACTCTATTGTGGTGCGGAGTTGTTTGTCTATCCCTCCCTCGCTGAAGGATTCGGGCTTCCCCCATTGGAGGCCATGGCGTGTGGATGTCCCGCTATTGTGGCCGATACGACGAGTCTTCCTGAGGTAGTAGTGGATGCAGGATATAGGTTTTCCCCTCACCCTCCGGAGTCTCTGGCGGTCTTACTCGCCAAAGCGGCCAAAACGCCTCTTCCCATGAACCCGGGTTTTAATAGGGATAATTTCAGCGAAAAGAGAGGCATGGAACAATATTGTGCTGTTTTAGAGAGGGTTTCCTCATGAAAATGGCCAGCTTCACTGTCGCAGGAGTTGGCTTATGAAGCAACTGTTGATGCGTTTTGCGAAAGGCACCGGGTGGATGGTGGTTGGAGGGGGCGGAGCAAGGTTTATTGGCGTGATTTCTTCGGTTGTCATCGCAAGAATCCTTGGACGGGAGATGTTCGGTGCCTTTGGCTTAATACAAAGTACGATAGGTGTGTTTCAGACTGTGGCTGGATTCGGGCTTGGCATGACGACTACCAAGCATCTGGCAGAATACCGGAGAAATGATCCGGCTCGAGCGGCGTCGGTTCTTATGCTTTGTTACGTCGTTGTGACAGCACTGGGAGTGGGGATTGCGCTCACAGTGGTGCTATCATCCTCATGGATGGCGGACAATATCATGGCTGCGCCCGGCCTTAACAAAGTGCTTTGTCTGTCCGCATTACTGATTGTGTTTGGCGCTATAGGTGGGGTGCAGCAAGGAGCCCTGAACGGTTTGGAGTCGTTCAGAGAGTTGTCACTGGTTTATTTGCTAGGAAGCATATCGTCTTTTATATTTGGAGTTGCCGGCTGCATATGGGGCCACCTTGAAGGGTTAATTCTAGGGGTAGCACTATCATCATTAATTACAGTCCTATATTCCGGGTATGTGCTCAGGCGCCAGCTTCACATGCATGGGGTACATTCGATTTTAGCTGACTGGTTTCGCGAAAGAAAAGTCCTTCTGGCGTACAGTTTTCCTTCTCTTTTAAGTTACCTGCTTGTGGTTCTGGTTCAGTGGGGAAGTAATCTCATCATTGTTCACAGCCAAGATGGTTATGCCGAAGTGGCGATTCTGAACGCCGCTACTCAATGGAAGTCCGCCTATCTCTTTTTGCCCTTGCTTGTGGGGCAAATAGCAGTGCCGATCATGGCGGCACATGGTGGCAGGACGTCTGCGGTAGAAGTTAAGCATACGCTCCGGTGGATGGGTATGTTTAACATCTGGGTGGGTGGTGCATTGCTGGGTATATTATGTGTCTCTAGCCCTTGGCTCATGGGGGCCTATGGGAATGGTTTTCGCCATGGATGGATGACGTTTGTAGTATTGCAGGTGTCGGCATTTATTCAGTTGCTCCAAGCACCGACGGTGAAGTTATGGGAGGCTTCCGGTCGAATGTGGACCAATTTCCTGATGAATATCCTTTGGGCGATTTCCGTGCTTTATTTTGCGAAATGCTGGGTTGCTTTGGGTGCTCTGGGTATTGCGCTGGCAAATATTGAGGGGTTGCTGGTGTTTGGTTTGGGGTTAGTGCTTTCAAGGAGAATGCGGAATGAAGGATGATCAGATTGCAACCGACCGTCAGCCATGTCAGCTTTGTGATGGGACGTTAGCTCTGCGATATTCAGGACATCCGGGGTATGTGGCTAATCGTAAGTACGATATTATGGTTTGTGAAAAATGTGGAACGGCAATGGCCTTTCCCCTGGAGACAGATTCACATATTTATGAGCAAATTTATGAGCATGGGACTCAGATTTCGGGGTATGATCGATACTTCCAGCATGCCGCAAACGTTCTGACTGCGGACAATCCATTGGATTATCTGGCAGGTGCTGAGGATGTTTATTGGGGGGTTCGTGAATATCTAAAAGTTAAGGCTGCGACGCAAAAGAGTGTTCTTCGTATCTTGGATATTGGGTGCGGATTGGGGTATCTCACCTACGCGCTTCGTCGAGCCGGTTATTGTGCCACGGGTCTGGATGTTTCGTCGAAGGCGGTGATCGCGGCGCGTCAACGATATGGGGATTTCTTTATATGTGAGGATGTAGATCGATATCGTGTTGTGGGGGCAGGGCAGTATGACGTTATTATTATGTGTGAGGTAGTGGAGCACGTAGCCACCCCTCGCGACATTTTCAAAGCTTCATTGGAATTGCTTGCGCCAGATGGGCAACTGATAGTAACAACCCCGAATCGCTCTTTTTATGATAGCGGTGTGCTTTGGGAAACCGACCCGCCGCCTGTTCATCTCTGGTGGTTTAGTGAAGAGGGTGTACGAGGTTTGGGTGCGAAACTCGGCTGTTCTGTGAGTTTCGCAGATTTCTCTCTATTTTCGCGCAAGAAACTGTCATTATGCAGGTATCGGTTCCCGAGAAACCTTCCCTCCCGATCCTCTGTATTTGACCAGCACTATGCTTTATTAATGCCTTCCTCTGCGATACAGAGATCCCATATGTCGCGCCTTATCGAGGCGGTATTCGGGTGTCGCATATTGAAATATGTGCGTATGATGAAAGCCTTATTGCAAGGAGAACATGTCATTACCGGATCGCGCCGGACAGTGATGTGCGCCATTTTAAGTCCGAATGTGCGAGGAGAGGTAAAACAAGGATGAGTATTAACACTTATGGAGATTATGTGGCCCGGAAATATGCCGTCGATCAGTTTGCGATGGGGAAGGAGTGTAATGGTGGCATCCCTTCCCGCCGGCCAAGGATAGCTTTTGAAACCACCTTTTTCAGTATCGTGATTATCAGGTCTAATTAAAATGACAACTATGGCATCATTAAAAAACATGAAAGTGTCAGTCTTGTGAGGGCCTTGTTTGGGCGTCGATTTATGATGTCTGGTCGGAAGATGCGCGATTTGTGGCGATATTTGACGCGAAGGGTGTGGGTCATGATGGGCGTTTTGCGGGGAGACTGCCCCTGTACTGTTTGCGGTGTTAGGGCGTTAGTGCGACGGGGTGGCGGCATGCCAGTTCAACTTGTCAAGGACTGGGGCTTAAACTCAATATGGGAAGAAAGATTTTCCCGGCGTGAAGGAGCCTTTTGCGGTTGGTGTGGTTGCAATGAGAGAAGTCGCTTTATGGCGCATGTATTGACAATGATGAGTGCTGATATTACGAGGGAAAAGGCAGGGTCATTTTCGAGCTTTATTGCGTCCGCGGAAGCTCATGACCTTCGAGTGGCAGAAATTAACTCGTGTGGGCAATTACATCCATTTTTGCAGCGACTTTCAAAATTGTGCTATTCGGAATATGGGTCAAATGATAGTTCAATTCGTTCAGAAGATTTAATGAGCCTTTCGTATGCCTCAGAGAGTTTTGACTTGGTGCTTACGTCCGACACGCTGGAACACGTGCCGGATGTGAGGAGAGCTAGTGCTGAAATTTGGCGCGTTTTGAAGTATGGCGGCTTTCATGTTTTTACTGTGCCTGTTGTTTGGGATAGGGAAGTCACGCTCCAACGGTGCCACATGGAGGGTGAGGTGATTGTATCTCGCCATTTGGATAGTTACCATGGTGGCGCTTTGGGCGGTGATAGATCGCTGGTGTTTTATGAATTCGGCTCAGATATTGTCAACGTGGTGGCGAGTTGTCGTTTTGAGGTGTCTTTGTTTACATCTGAAAATAACCCCGCAGTGAGTGTTTTCGTTTGTCGAAAAACTGATAGCGATCCCTTGAAAAGTCATAATGTGAATAAACGAACTATTTGCATAAACACTTCGAAATTATGATGACTGTATCGTCAGAACGTATGACCGTGGCGGTTGTCTTGGTGAATTGGAGCAGTGGCGTTTACACCTCTGATTGTTTGCGATCATTGAATTCGGGAACTATTGTCCCTGATAGGATTATGGTTTTCGACAATGGATCTACCGACGGTTCTCCCGCGATGATTGCACGGGAGTTCCCCGAGGCTGAACTGATCATGCATGATCGTAATATCGGCTTTGCTGCCGCTTGCAATGTGTGCATACGCAAGGCGATGGAAAGCGATATAAATGTTGTCTGGTTGTTAAATAACGATACGGTAGTCGACCATGACTGCCTGGCTAAGTTGCTGGAAGAATTGAGCAAGCCGAATGTGGATGTTGTTACGAGTAAGATATTGTTTTTTGATGATGCAGATAGACTCTGGTACGCTGGGGGGGGGTGGAAGCGGTGGTGTTTGGAGGCACGACAGATTGGATACGGGGAAAAGGATTTTGGGCAGTATGATCAGCCTTTGGAGGTTACCTTTGTCTCAGGATGCTGTCTTATGGCCAGAGTGAGCGTGTTTGAAAGGGTTGGCTTGCTGAACGAAAAATACTTTGCTTACTCAGAGGATGCTGAGTGGTGTTTGCGCGCGATGTCGGCGGGAATGCATATGCGTTACCTGCCTCAAGCTCGAATCTTACATAAAGAATCTGCGAGTGTTCGCAAGAATACCATGGCTGGAGAGAAAGGGCGATATTCGAGTTTCGTGGTGGAGATTAGCGTCCGCAATCGTTTCTTTTTGATACGACAACATGCACATAGGCCGTGGCAATTCTTGATAGCTTTTGGCAAAATCATGATGGATTGCACGCGAACGGGATGCATTTTAATCGTGTTGGGACGAATTCAGAAATTAAAGGCGCTGGTGAAGGGAATGTGGGAAGGCCTTACGCAGAATCCTGGCAGGTGAAGAGGGGGCTTTATCCTCAGATGAACAGGCGGAGATAACATGAAGATCGGACATTTAATTCATTTGGATGGCTCTGGCGGGGGGCCTGAAGCGGTCATCAATTTGATGCGTGGATTTCAACTAGCCGGGCATGAACAGGTTGTATTCCTGGGAGGGAATGGTCGTATTGTGGCGGCTTGTGATCGAATGGCAATAGAGTGTGTCCGTGTGCCAATTCATAGGAAAATCTTATTGCTCTGGGGCATGATTAGGTTAATCCGATCCTTGAGTCGCATCCGGCCTGATGTGTTATTGATACAGGGGCAATGGGGAGGGCCTGTGGGCGCTGTTGCGGCAAAGATGGCCGGGGTCAAGAGCGTCTATATTACCCAATGGCCGGCTTTCTATACCGATTGGACGCCTTGGCGGGCATTCCGTAATGCCTGGGCCGAGTGGATCCCTTGTCGTCTGGCGTGTCGTGTTGTTGCCCTGACTCAATCGGTGTATTACCAATATCTTCACAGGCGTTGGGCAGGGGATGGAAAGTTGGTGCTTATTCCAAATGTATTCCAACAATCCGGGATTCCCTCACTCGAGGACTCCGCTCGTATCCGGAGGGAGTACGGATGGAGTCATGATGACGTCCATGTTGTCAGTGTGGGGCGCCTGGCGGATCAGAAACGAGTGGACTGGCTGCTTAAGGCGTGGCAGGAGGTTCAGCAACACTGTGCCGCAGCCCGGTTATGGATTGTCGGAGATGGACCCGAACGCGCCATGTTGGAGGGGTTGGCCCGTCAGTTAGGGATTACCAGAACTTGCACATTTCTAGGGGAACGTCCGCATGGCATTGAGTTTATGGCCGCATCAGATGTGGTCGTGATGACCTCTCTGTATGAGTCCTGTGCGTTCGTCCCGCTCGAGGCGAAAGCTTGTGGGAAGCCATTGATTGCCAATGCTGTCGATGGTGTGAGGGATAATGTCCGTGACGGTGTGGATGGATATTTGGTTGCACCTAATGACAGCGCCACGCTGGCCCTGAGAATTATGGAGGTCGTCAATGATCCTCTTTTGAGGCATCAGATGGGAGTAGCGGGCATTGCCGCTATGGCCAAAATTGATTCCCATCAAATTATCATTCGCTATTTGGATCTGATTAATAAAACGCTTTGTCCTGCGGAACAGGCCTGAAACCTGTGAACGACGAAGGTTCGGTTGGAGAATGAAGGATGACGAGAATTTCGAAGCAACACCGTCGCCCCGTTGTCGGGATTGATGCCGGTGCACTCATGATGCAGGAACGCGCACCAGGGACAGCTCGGTATGTGCGGGAGCAAATCGCGGAATTGATTTCGCGTCCCGTACCTTGGGACTGGGTTGTTGCCGTCCCTGAGGGGTTTGCACATGAGTTCCCATGTCATGAAGGGTGTGAGATTGTGGAGTTGCCGGGAAAAAAGTATTCGGTGTTTGCCATGTTTCGTGTGGCGCGTTTGTGGCGGCAGCGGCAATGCATGGCAGGGTTCAGCCCTGCCGGGATAGCGGCGTTGTTTTCGCCCCTTCTCTGCAATTATTTCGACAGCAATATTTTCGAATACGGGAAAACGTGGGCAACTTCTGGCGAATGGGCGCGTTCGCACCTCCTGAAATGGATGGCGATGGATGCCTTCCGCCGTGCCAAGGCAGTATTTGTGAATTCAGCGTATTGTGCCGAATATCTGAAAAAGCGATTTCCCGGCTTCAGTAAAAAATTCATTGTTAATCATGGCATCCTGAAGACGGTAATCTCGACGCCTGAACGACCTGACTGGGCTGACGAAAGAATGGATAGACAGGGCATTATCCTATGTAGTTCCGCGTTTTCTGATAATAAAAATCAACGGCGTTTGATTGAAGCTTATGGGGTATTGCAAGCATCAAGACGGGAATTGCCGCCTTTGGTTTTGATCGGCCCCTGTCCCACTGCCTACTTCAAGAGTGTGATCCGGCCCGTATGGGAAAGCCTGCCGCAGCCGGCTCAAGTCATTGTGCCGGGGTATGTGAGCGAAGGCGTGCTGGGATGGGCGCTGATAAATGCAAAAGTTCTTATTCAGCCGTCTTTTGCGGAAGGATTCAGCAGTCTATCTGTTTTCCAGGCCATGCAATCCGGGATCCCGGTAGCGTGTTCAAATACAACGAGCCATCCAGAGGGGGTGGGAACGGCAGCTTTATTGTTTAATCCAGCTTCGGTTGAGGATATTGCCGGGGCATTAGTCCGTTTGCTAGATGATGAAGCTCTGCGATTTCGATTGAGGGAAGAGGGATTTCAACGGGTTGCAGAATTGACCTGGACGGCTAACGGTGATCGTGTGTGTGTGCAAATTACCAAATTACTTGAGCATACCCGGAAGCAGGATATTTGACATATGATAGCACCTGTACTTAAACATAAAACTTTGCAATTCACGCTTTTCTTGGCCGTCATCTTCCTAGCGATTTACCTCGTGAAAACGAGCGCGGAAGGAGGGATGATCGGTGCGGCATCAATCGTATCCGGACTTGCGACACTGGCATGGATTGTTTTTTCTGGAAATTCATGGTGGATCCTGTTGCCAGTTTCGGTGGCCTTCGGCGGGACTTTTTTATTTGAATATAAATTCTATACCCATGAAATCAGTTTGATCATTTGCGTAATTGCGCTTTTGCCGGTCATCGCTTTGCGTCGAAAGGACATGCCTCAAAGAGTGCCTCTGTCATGGTCATTCTTTGGGTTGTTTTCTCTATTTGTGGTCAACTGGGTGACGAGTTGCTACATGGCTGATTCACAGGACGCTGGGAATTTGGGTAGCATTACGCGGGCCTTTCTTCATGGTTTTTGGGGCATATTGTTCGGAATATTGTTCTATTGGTATGGCCTTCTTAAGCCTCGTTTCCTGTTGAGAGCGATGTATGGAGCCTATCTGGCGAGGGCTTTTTTAGCTGGAGTTGCGTCCCTGTTTGAGAACTTTTTTGTAATTCCGAAAGTCGGTTTTGCCTTCATGAGTGCAACATCAGGTATTTATGACTTTCGAGTGTCTGGCATTCCGATTGTTTTATTGGGATTTGTTTTTGCAAAAATGGCGAAAAATAAATTTTGGAAAGCCATTCATTATGGAGTCATAGTGATGGCCGTGTTTCTTGTCGCCTTGGGAGGGGGGCGTGTTAGCATTGGAATGGTTTGCACTATTCCATTGATTTGGAGCTTGGTTCAAAGAAAAATGGGGCGGCTTGCAATGATCAGTGCTTTAGTGCTGGCTCTCATATTCATTCTCAATCAGTACTCCAGTCTGTTATATGAACTGCCGTCAACGGCACAGCGGGCTCTTTCTATTTTGGTGAATGAAACATCGACGAAGTGGGTGGACTGGCATACCTATAATCAGGCGAGCGATTATTGGCACCGTTATTTGGGCGAGTTAGGATTGCAGAGATGGACTCAGTCCCCTCTGACCGTTCTCACAGGTAACAGGGTTGAATCGTTCGACGAAACTTTCAATGCATATTCCGTGACATTGGAAATCAAGGCGGAGATTGCTGCAAAGCTTGGCGCTTTTGAGTCTGGATTATGGACTGTTTTGGCGCTCATGGGGGTAGTGGGGGCTTCCCTCTATGTGGGTGTTTTCAGGTTTTTACTTGGCCAACCCTTTCTCGTGTTGAAAAAGGATGGTATAATAGGGCCTGTTCAGGCATTGGGTTTTATTGCCATCATTCAGTTTTCGCTGTGGGTGATCTTCTGCTGGATCGCTGGCGGTTTTCCGAGCTATGAGTTGATGATGGCGGTTTTTGCCAATGTGGCATGTTCCGATGAGGCGTTAATGAGTGTGTCGAAACAAGAGGCCCCACACTCTTCATAACGGTATAACTCATATGATTAGGATTGAGGATGAAAGCATGCGGCGTGACGTGTTGGTTGTACTGGAATTAAGGAGACTTGGTGATGCCATTTTGAGTCTCCCGTTTGTCCGGGGGGCTAAATTACATTATGATGTCTATGTCCTCTGCCTTCCTGCCTCAGTTTCCATTTTCAAGACACAGCTGCCAGCTGATCACATTATTATAATGGTGCCTCCCTGGGTGGAACTTAACGGCGGGTCCGTTATGGCGCTTGGTCGGGCTTTACGCCAAGTCCGTGCCCTTCATCCCGATGTGGTCGTTTGCGGGTGGGCGGATGCGAGGGTCGAATGGTTAATGGGGTTAAGCAGAGCGCCCCGCCGAGTTGGGTTCCCGATGACGCCTCGCAACTACTATGCATGCCAAGTCCCATGGCGTCGCCGGCATCTCCGGCATGGGCAATGGTTATGTCGGCTCGGGCGGATTCTAACAGGACGCCCATTGTTAACCGATCCGCTTTCCCGGCATGATGTCACCCAGTTGCATATGTTGGATTGGGATCAAGTAGGCGAGGCTGTAGGAGTGGTCCCCAACACGACTCTTCCCTGGCTAACAGTGGATAAGGAATTTCATGATCCACTGCTTGAGGCAGTGCTGGCAAAGTGTTTTGTCGAAGGGATTCCGCTATGGGTGGTTCATCCTGGCGCGGGATCCCCGGTAAAGAAATGGGCGAAAGAGCGTTTCGAAAATCTGGTTAACTCTTTTTTCATTCCAAAGGGGATCCCGGTTGTGGTGATCCAATCGCCCGGGGATTTGCCTCTTGAGGTATCTGGTCCGCATGTCATACCTTACATGCCACCAACGATAGAGGGCTTGATCGCTGTAACCAATGTGGCGGATGCGGTTCTGTGTAATGATTCGGCGATGTCGCACCTTTCGGCGGCAATGGGGAAACGGGTTGTGGCTGTTTTTGGCCCTTCTGATCCCCGTCTGTTTTCTCCATTTGGGAATGAACGCAATGTCGTTATTAAAGGGGAATGTGTGTGGCGCCCCTGCATGGATCGCTGTTTGATGCCGTCCCCGGCTTGTATGGAAATGATACAGGTGGAAGATGTGCTGGAGAACGTCAGGCGAGTTCATGGGGAATTACAGCAGATGGTGCCGGTGAAATGATATGATGAAGTCTTTGCGAATTGCCTTTCTTGGTTCCCGCGGTATTCCAGCGCGCTATAGTGGATTTGAAACATTCTACGAGCAACTGGCAATCCGGCTTGTTCAGCGCGGTCATGAGGTGACGGTGTATAATCGGCGTCATTTCCTCCCTGATATTCACGGGGAATATCAAGGGGTTAAAATTGTTTCACTCCCTTCCATTCCGACCAAACATTTAGACACGATCTCGCATTGCTTCCTTTCTTCATTACATGCGCTTACGCAACGGTATGATGTCGCCTATTACTGCATTGTCGGGAATAGCCCCCTGGTGTGGATGCCTCGCGTGGTCGGGACAAAGGCTCTTCTCAATGTGGATGGAGAGGATTGGGCCCGTGAAAAATGGTCAGGGTTTGCGCGGTGGTATCAGCGTTGGTGCGAAAAAGTAGCTACGCGAACCGCCTCGATGATTATTGCGGATGCACGGGTCATTCAGCGGCGATACCGTGAACTATATAATACCGACACAGTATTCGTACCGTATGGCGCAAATTTGTGCAGGCAGGAAGCGAGTGCAGTCCTTGACCGCTGGGGCCTGACGCCCCGGAAATATATCCTTTATGTCGGGCGTTTTGTGCCGGAAAACTCCATTGATCTTTTGATCCGGGCCTTTCGCGGCGTGCGTACGGATATGAAGCTGGTCCTGATTGGTGATGCCTCTCATAGTGAAGGGTATAAAGAGAAACTAAGGGAGGCGGCGGTGGGGGATGAGCGGATTGTTTTTACTGGTTATGCCTTTGAGCAAGTTTATGCCCAGTTAAGCAGTCATGCCTATCTCTACGTGCAGCCTTCAGCGATCAATGGAACCCGGCCAGCGCTTTTGGATCAACTGGGCTTCGGCAATTGTGTGCTGGTGAGGGATGCTCCGGTTAATGTCGAAGTGATCGGTGAGTGTGGTGCCCGGTTTGCCGGCGATCAGCCCGAAATTGACTTGCGGGATCGACTTCAGGAATTGATCGATGACCCAGAAGCGGTTGAAGGGTTTCGGCGAAAGGCGGCCTCCAGGATCACTGACTACTATAACTGGGAATGGGTTACCGATTTCTATGAAAATCTGTTCACATGCCTCATCAGCGGCAAACCCGCGATCTCATATGATGAGTTTCTCGATAACAGAAGAGATTAATGGTCACCTTTAGGGTGGGCAGATGAGCGAATATATCCGGTAATAATGACTATGGCGGAGGCCGCCAGAACGGTCAGCAGAATGTCCATCGGAAGCCGGAACCGGATTCGTGTAAAAAAGATAGCGGCCACCGGTGCATTGAGCAGGTAGAGCCACGCAATGTATTTTTCAAGCAGGGTTAAGGGGTGGCGATAGGCCAGTATCAGGCGCAGAATAGCCAGTCCCAGAAGCAAGCCATAAGAGAATAGCATTAATAGCGTGCGTGAACGGGATTGCTCTGACTTCATGAAAAGTTGATTCTCGTAATTGAAATAGTTAAGCATTTTCCATGCATACAGTTTTAGCGATTTACTGGGATGTTCCTTGATATACGTTAGGGCAACCTGAGTGTAATAATCGTTGGCGTCAATTTCGGAGAGGACACCAGCCACTTTTTCATATTGGGATATATCTGCTGTTGTTCCCGAATTGGGTGTTGCATGTTCATTGTTCCCAAGAAGGAGATTGATGCCATTATTGGTAGAAATCGGAATAAAACGATCAAACGCCAACGCATTGCGAACGACCCAAGGCGCGAGTACCATCCCGGCGCCACACATCAGGAGAACCGTCTTTGGTAACATCTTGTGATGAAGCGGGCGAAGGAAAAAAAAGCTGGCGGTAAAGATCAGGACGAAGCCAAATGTTGGCACCATAAGGATGGTGAGGCCTAGAAAGAGGCCTGCAACAAAATAGCGTCTCAGGCCAGGGGTATTGCCGGAGAAAAGAAGAACTAATGCCGAAAGGAAAAATGCAGCGGCAGGTATCTGGGGATAAAACGTGTTTGCAGTGTAAAGAAGAACCGGGTAAGCCATTACCAACAGCACTGCAATTCTGGCTTGAGCGACACTGGTTTTGCGCAACAGTACATACAGTAAACCCATACAGGCCAAAAGGGTGCTGGCGTTGACGACTCTTAGCGCAGTGACCGCTAACCCCATTTTTATTCCTGCGGCTAGCAGGAGGGGGTACGCGGGGGGGCGGTAGGCTGTTGGCTGCGCCTCATTAATAGTGTATGTACATGTATTGGCCAGATTTCTGGCGAGTTGGAGATATTCTGTTTCGTCCGGATAGCGGATAGTGTCGCCTGTTTTGATTGCATACGCTACAATTCCAAAAATGTAGAAGGCGACCAGCATCTTGAAAAGCATGACTGGCCTTTTTGCGGACGGGAGTAGAGTTCCATTTAGCATCTTGTGATTTTTATGGATATGTCGATCGTTGTCAATAGGGTGAAAAAACCGTTTAGATATTATGAGTAAGCAGTTTCGAAATGTAGAAATGGGGCTTTGGGTTGCTATTGTGGCAGGCATGTTTCTCTTGTTTAGTGCGGATGGTAACAACGAAGAGGTGTTGAGCCAGGGTCGTTCAGCGGTCGGCTGGATGATTGGGCGTTGGGAGTGGGCCGGGGCGGATATGTCGCACGGATGGCTTATTCCACTCGTCAGTCTCTACATGGTTTGGTGTAAGCGCCACGAACTTCGAGACGTCCCTAAGTTGTTGAGCTGGGCGGGATTTAGCGTTGTGTTATTTGCCCTTTTGCTCTACCTGGGTGGTTTAAGAGTTCAACAAACCCGCTTTGTTTTGTTTGCCCTTATCGGACTTTTGTGGGGCATTCCGTTTTTCCTTTATGGCAAACAGGTCGCTAAAATATTGTTATTTCCCTGTGCCTATCTGATTTTTTGCATTCCCATGACGTTTCTTGATTCCCTGACATTTCCGCTCCGGCTCATAAGCTCCTCGGTGTCTGTGGCCCTGCTGAATGGGTTCGGGATTTCAGTGACGCGCCTCGGAACGGCCATCCATGTTAATGCGGGAGAGGGGTTCTCATTGGATGTGGCGCATCCCTGTAGTGGCTTGCGATACCTTTTGGCGATGATTGCGCTGACAACGGCTTATGCTTATTTTAGCCAGAAGTCACTGCTGAAAAGAGGCATCCTGTCTGTGGCCTCGATTCCCATCGCGATGATCGGCAATATTGCGCGAATCTCATTGATTGCCGTGGTGGGGGTCGTGTTTGGAGAAAAATTCGCGGTAGGCTTTTATCACGATTATTCGGGTTATGTTGTCTTTGCCGTGGCCACATTATTGATGTTGGGACTTGGCTCGTTGTTGCAGCGGCCCTGGCCAATCTGGCGATTGAGAAAGAACGAGGATCAGGACGATGAACACTGACGTGCGAGTTACTCAAAAACGAAGCCGGTCTCTGGTGTTGGGAGTTGGCCTGTTGCTGGTATTGTTTGGTCTGACGGCTGTCATTGCTCTTTTTATTCGTAAAGTGGACACCTCTTCTTCCTCGGGAGCTGATATCCGGGCGGAGCTGCCGGAGAAGGTTTCGGGTTGGAAAGGGGAGCATATTTATTACTGTCAAAGTGAGCAATGTGCCAAATCCTTCCTTTCAAACGAATTGAATGTTTCAAATGTCTGCCCGGTATGTGAGGGGCGACTCGATCTGGTGTCCCTGGGTGAACGCACGATTCTGCCACCCGATACGATTATTTCACGGCGGCTCTATAAAAATGACCAAGCAGAGAGTATCACTGTGACGATCGTGTTGTCCGGGAATGAGCAGCGAAGCATCCATCGGCCCCAGCAGTGCCTGCCTGCGCAAGGGTTTGCGATAGAGCAGAGTTCACAGATAAACGTTCCATTGAATAATCGTATGCCGTTGAAGTTGACGTTGATTCGGGCGCGGCGATCGGGTGTTGCGGCGGCAAATCAGGCGGAGATGATCATGGCGTATTGGTTTGCCGGCGGTGGGCATGAAACGCATGACCATTTCCAGCGGATGGCGTTCATGGCGTGGGATAATCTGATCCATGGGGTCAGACCACGATGGGCGTATGTGTCGTTGCAAACGTCCTCAACTTCCGGCGGAAAGTTAGCGGAGCGCCGGTTGATCGAGTTTGTGAGCCAGCTCTATCCGCTCTTAAAGCCCGGGGCGCCTGTTCCTCAGTAGGCGCCCTTGGCGAACAGCACCACCCGGATCGTGCGGAGCAGGATTTTCAGGTCCAGCATGAAGTTCTGGTTGCGAAGATAGTAGTCATCCAGAATGCACATGTTGTGAAAGCTGACATCACTTCTTCCCGAGACCTGCCACAGGCAGGTTAACCCCGGCAACCCGCTGTGCCGGCTGTAGTGCCACTCCTCGTAGTAGTTCTCAAAGTCCCGCTTAGGTAACGGACGGGGCCCCACCAGGGTCATCTCCCCCCTCACCACGTTGATCAGTTGTGGTAGTTCATCCAGACTGAAGCGCCGCAGAAAACGGCCAACCGGTGTAATCCGGGGATCCTGTTTGATCTTGAACAGGCCTTCTCCGGATTCATTGAATTCCTCGATCTGCGCCTGTAATTCATCAGCGCGATCACTCATGGTCCGGAACTTGTACATCAGGAATGGCCGCCGGTTGATGCCCATCCGCTCCTGCATGAAAAATACCGGGCCACGGCTGGTGGCCTTGATCAAGGCGGCAATCAGGATCAAAAAGGGAATTGCTCCTACCAGCATGAAGGCGGCCAGCAATTGTGAACTTAACTGCCGGAAGTGCTGGGCCCACTTCCCGTGGGGTGAAACGGCAAAATGAACCAGCGGTAATTCCATAAAGAAGTCCGAAGCCATGCCCGCTTCATTGATGAGAACATTCAATTTATCGGAGAGCACCTTCAATTCCTGGCCTAAACTTTCGCCTAACTCTAGAAGCTGCATGATCTGCGACACCGTAAAATACTTGTAGGCGCAGAGGATCATGTCAGATTGGTGCTGTTGCACGTGGGCTTTGATCTGGGCGAGCGCCCGGTCGGTCGACCATGATGGATCGATAGCAAGATGGGCGACGATGCGTAAGCCGGCCGGTTTCGTTATGGAAATGTAGCGATCGATAAAGTCCGCCTCCGGCCCCTCACCTATGAAAAGGACCTTTGACGTTCCGAGCCGGAAATAATCCAGAATCGTTAAAGTCGCCAGACGACAGAGGATAGTGAAGACCACGTTTATGGCCAGCAGGCTCGCAAATACACTTCGTGGATGGAATTCGTTCCGGGTCAAATAAAAATACCCGTAAAATAAACCCAGAGCTAACAGGTTGGCGATGATGATGGTCCAGGCGCCATTCCGGCGGCGGATAAATCGTCTCCTGGCGTAGAGACTCATGTAGCCATAGAGGAAAAGCAGCGTGAGGCTCAGAAGACCGAGAATCCGCGGGGCGTTGGAGAGGTAGAACTGTTCCAGATCGCGGCCCAGATCTGCTGTTTCCCTGAAGCCAAGGGTGATATTGAACCAGGTGAAAAACTCATGACCGGATTCACTGTAGAATCTGATGAATAACGTTACGAAATAGGCGGCGACGACGGCGGTCAAATCGCTGATCAGCAGAGGGGCCGCCGACCTGAAAAACCGCTCCCGCCAAGAGAAGGTGCGTGGCGAGAGGGCTGTCATAAGGCGGCCCTCTTGCCCGAATGGGCTTGGTTGCCTGAGGGCGGAACGTCGCGTGATATGGCGAGCGTGAGTCCTGAGAGAATTCCCAGAAGCCAGGTGGTCCCCGGGATCTGCAAGTTGAAGTCACCGAAAGAATGAAGGCCCATGGCAACGCCTGCCAGCAACATCCCTGGTAAGATCCAGGCATACCCGGCCTGAGCCGTAGCGGACGCAGCCTGCGACAGGACGTGAGCCCACTGGCGCCAGCGCCGGAAGATAAACCAGAACGTTGACCCGATGGCGGTCAGAAACAGGATCAACCCTATCACGCCATATTCCTCAAGGAATTGCGCCCAGTCATCATGGGCCTCGAATGAATGGAATGTGTTATTGATATGGGATGGCCAGATGCCCTTTTCCCGGTCACCATCCTGTGAGGCGGCAAAGTGAGGCCAGAGATTTTGATGCATGCCGGGTCCGATTCCGAACCAAGGGGCGGAATGCCAGGCCCGAAGCGCGGCTGCAGACATTTGAAAGCGGTCGGAATATTCAAGCTGACCCCAGGGGTATTCCTTAAAGCGTTGAACATAATGCCCCCCGAATAACGCAAAGAAAATGATCCCAGCGGTCAGGAAGCAAAGCCCGCCCCCTCGGCCCCACCAGCGGGACCGCCTGTTCCATGACAGGGTGCAAAGCCATAAGGCGGTGATGATGACGAGCCCGGCCACGATGCCCCCTCCGCGGGAACGGCTTAAAATAATGCCACAGAGTGCGAGGCCTGACAGCGCGATCCCTGTGATCCTCTGAATGACGGAATTTCCCTTGATCATCACCAGCGCCAGCCCCATAGCGAGTGCGATCTCCATCAATCCTGAAAAATGATCGGGACAGAAATAGGTGCCGGTGGCGCGATGGTACCCTTCCTGATACTGGGGAAACCCCTTGACCCAGAGCACGTGGGCGTTGCCGGTTAGAAGGTGGTTGGCAATGCCGTAGATCCCGATCAATGCGAGATTGATGATCAGGATCACTGCCAGCCATCGTTTCCGTGATTCAGGAAGTCCCACAGCAGCGATCAATCCCAGTAGAAAAGGGGTCAATTGAAGGAGAAAACTCCGTTCCGCATCCATGGGAACGTCCGTTTGAATGGCACGGATCAGGGCATAAAGCAGGAAGGGGAGCCAGATCGTGAGTAGCGTGTAGATGAGGCTTGAGATATTCAGGCGGGCGGTTCCGAGTCGGGCGGATAAGGTCAGTCTGATCGCAAAGCCGGCGCAGGCCGTAAAGATGAGGGTGATAAAAGGCCAAAACCACCAGTTCTCCCATGCTCCAAACAACCAGGTTGAACCGATGGCGATCAGAGCCAGCAATCCGAATAAACCTTCCCCGATAATGGCGTCGATACGTTGCATAAGATGGTGGGCCAGAACGATATGCCGGAGCGCAGGTTCAGGCAAGCCTAGAAATAATAATTCAGTATTGACATATATCGATATAGCGATATGTTGTAGCCATGAAAACGAATGAAGCCTGTATGTCGGAATTGTCGATGGAGCTGTTGGAACGGATGGCGGGGGCCCTTAAAATCCTAGCGCATCCCTGTCGGCTTAAATTGATCGAGATTCTCCAGAGAGAGGGGGATTTACCTGTTCATGTCGTGATGGCGCGTCTTCAGCTTCCCCAGGCGACGATCTCTCAGCATTTGAATCAGATGCGGCGGGCCGGACTGGTGAAGGCGGTCCGCAAAGGGAAGGAAGTATGGTATGGGATTGATGACCCCAGTGCACTGACCATTCTGGATTGTATAAGAAGAAAACAGCAGGGGAACAGAATACAGAATTCTGGATCCTGAATTCTTGAAAAATTATGAGCAGAAAAGGCAAATGAAATGAAAATTCTTGTAATTGGCGGTGTGGCGGCGGGGATGTCGGCGGCGGCGCGGGCCAGGCGATTGGACGAATCTGCCGAGATTGTTGTTTTAGAGCGAAGTAAACACGTGTCGTTTGCTAATTGCGGGTTACCCTATCATGTGGGCGGGGTTATCAAGGAGCGCGATCATCTATTGTTACAAACCCCCCAAAGTTTGAAGGCATCCCTGAATCTGGATGTCCGGGTGGGACACGAAGCGCGTGGGATTGATCGTCAGAGACGGACCGTCCAGGTGATGGAACTGGAGTCCGGCCGCGAATATGACGAATCCTATGACAAGCTTGTGCTTGCGCCGGGTGCGGTGCCGATCCGTCCTAATCTGGCCGGAATCAATCATCCTCAAGTTTATGTCCTGAGAAATATTGAGGACATGGATCTGATCAAGGGGAAGGTGGATGGGGGGGCCCGCAAGGCGGTCGTGATTGGCGGGGGCTATATTGGCGTAGAGATGGCCGAAAATCTGCGTGAGCGTGGGCTTGAGGTGGACCTGGTGGAGATGGCGGATCAAATCATCCCCCCATTAGATCGCGAAATGGCCAGGGATCTTGAGGTCCATATGGCTGAGCATGGGGTAAAGCTGCACCTTGGGCTGGCGGCGGCAGCCTTTCGTGAGGCAGCGGGCAAGGTTGAGGTTGAATTGACAAATGCCGCAGTCCTTTCGGCTGATCTGGCCATCCTGGCGGCAGGGGTGCGTCCGGACACGGCTTTGGCCCGGGCGGCCGGTCTGACGCTGGGGGCGCGGGGCGGGATTCAGGTTGATCCGCATATGCGGACCTCGGATCCGGACATCTTTGCGGCGGGTGATGCGGTTGAAGTGGTGGATACCGTGACAGGCCAACCGTCCCTGATCCCGCTGGCGGGTCCGGCGAACCGGCAAGGGCGTATTGCGGGTGAAAATATTTGCGGTCGGAATACCCGTTACTCAACCACGCAGGGTACCGCTATTGTGAAAATATTTGATATGACGGGGGGGGGCACCGGGGCATCGGAAAAAACCCTTAAGAAATCCGGACGGACCTACCTCAAGCTTTATCTGCATCCCTCTGGACATGCCGGTTATTATCCGGGTTCAGCGCCGATGCATATCAAGGTGCTGTTCGAACCGGAGACAGGGAAATTGCTGGGAGCGCAGGTGGTGGGCTATGATGGGGTCGACAAACGGCTGGACGTGTTTGCCACCGCCATCCGGGCGGGCATGACGGTTGAACAGTTGGAGCATCTGGAGTTGGCCTATGCGCCTCCCTACAGCTCAGCCAAGGATCCCGTTAACATGGCCGGGTTTATCGGCCATAACCTGCTCATGGGCGATGTGGAATTTTGGTATGCTGAAGAGTTCCCTGAAAAAACAACAGACGGTCTGGTGATCGATGTCAGGAGTGCCCAGGAATATGAGCTGTGGCACATCCCCGGTGCGGTGAACATTCCGCTTGGAACGTTGCGCTCTCAAATCAACAAAATCCCAAAAGACCGGAAGGTCTATCTCTATTGCCGGGTGGGCTTCCGAAGCTATCTGGCCTATCGCCTGTTGCGGCAACGGGGCATCACGAAGCTGGCCACCCTGGCGGGCGGTTCATTGACGTTTTGCAGTGTCCACGAGGAGTCCGTTTGCAAGGATCCGGCCAGCCAAACGAAACCGCAGCCGTTGCTCTCTTATGCCGAGGAACCTAAGGCGCCGGCCGTGACTGCTCCCGGTAAAACGGTTGAACTGGATTGCTGTGGATTGCAATGTCCGGGACCGATCCGGCGGATGAAGGAGGAAATGGACAAGTTGGCCCCCGGTGACCAACTCAAGATATGTGTGACGGATCCCGGATTCCTCCATGATGCGCCTGCCTGGTGCTTACGTAATGGCCAGGAACTCCTGAATATTCGGCGTGAGGGGGGGCGTATCGAGGCATTGGTTCGTAAATGCGAAGCGCTGGGCTCTCGCCCCGGTACGGTCGGTGCGCAGAAAGACCGGAAGACGTTTGTTGTTTTCTCCAATGACCTCGATAAGGTGCTAGCGGGGTTTGTGATTGCCAATGGGGCGCTGGCGATGGGGAGCGAAGTCAGCATGTTCTTCACCTTCTGGGGCATTAATGCCTTGCGTAAGCCTGGCCCGCAGGCGGCCGGGAAAGGTTTATTGGATAAGATGTTTGGGTGGATGATGCCGAAAGGCCCGGGGGCATTGACCCTTTCCAAGATGCACATGATGGGTATGGGTACGGCCATGATGAAAATGGTCATGAAACAGAAAAATGTCGACTCCCTGCCGGCCTTGATCGCCTCGGCTCGGGCCGGGGGCGCCAAGCTCGTGGTGTGCACCATGTCGATGGATGTGATGGGAATCAAGCCGGGAGAACTGGTAGATGGCCTGGAGTACGGGGGCGTGGGCGCCTTCCTGGGTGAGGCGGACCAATCCAATATGACCCTGTTTATCTGAAGCTTTGCCTGCGGCTTACAGGTTCAGCCGGGTCAGGGTTTTGCCGGTCCAGGTCAGGATTTTGCGTTTTTTTAGTTTCAGGATGAGCCGCGACAAGGTTTCCGGCGTGGTCCCGATGGCGCCGGCAATATCTTTTTTCGAGATCGAGAGGGTGACGGTTTTCTGGGTGCCAAACTGCTCCTTCAGGAACCAGAGCAGGCGGCTTTCCACGTCATGCGCCTGCTGTTGGACGATGCGTTCTGCCAGATAGCGCTGTTTGCGCATCAGCATGGCAATGAAATCGTTACGAAACCCCTCGGTATTGAGCAGGTGATGGACGTCAGCACGAGGGAATACGATGACCTCGCTATCGGCCAGTGCGACCGCGGTCACAGGATAATTCTCGCGCTCAACGAGAACCACCTCGGCGAAAACCTCACTGGGTTGAACGATTTTAATGACGACTTCACTGCCGTCCGGAGCTGTCTTGTGAAGCTGGATGGCCCCCCGCCGCAATAAAAAGATGGCGCGGCCAGGATCGCTTTCGCGGAACAGGAACTGGCGCTTCTTCAACTCTCTTACCGAACAGATCGCTGCAAGCGCTTTGACGCTCTCGCGGGATAAGTCTTTGAAGAAGCTGCTGTCGGCTAAAAATTGATATCCCTTGATCATGTCGCCACTGTATCTCGTATCCACGTCGCGTCAATCGCCAAAGCGTCTAAAAGAGCTTTCTATTTATAAAAGAGCCGCCATAATTCAGGGCGAATCTTCGAATGAGAGTAATCCAGCAAAGGAGTCATTGGAATGGAAAATATTCCGGTTCTGCATGTGTCGGGGAAATCCCTGGCTGAAGCCTATGAGATGGCGTTGTGTGCGCTGAACGAAAATGGGATCGGGTTCAGGACCCAGTATGACAAGCCCGGGGATCCGGTCAGCCTTGATTCCACCATGAATATCACGGTGCTGGATCCGTTGTCCGACCCCATGATCCACAAGGCCTTTCCGGGAGGCATTGAAGACCTGCGTGAGTATGTGATGGAGCTTCAAGGGGCCAAGGATCACTGGGTCAAAAACATGAATGATCCGGCGGATACCCGCTGGGAGTACACCTATCACGGACGGTTGGCCAATTACGGGGCGCTCAAGGAGTTGAAGAATTATGAATCTGTCGAAACGGGCTGGTTCAAAATCAACCAGATTGAGGCCGTTGTCAGCAAATTGGTGAAGCAGCCCTTTACCCGCCAGGCGCAGATGATTACCTGGATGCCGCACGTGGATTTGGATTGCTACGACCCGCCTTGCCTGCAGTCACTCTGGTACCGGATCCTTGAGGACAAGGAAGGGGTGTGGTGGCTGAATTGTAATATCCGGTTCCGGAGTAATGACGCCTGGGGGGCCAACTTCATGAACATGTTCGGATTGACCCTGTTTAACCGGGATGTCATGGCGGCCGAAATTTCGCGTCGCGCCGGGAAGACCGTCAAGTTAGGCCGTCTCAATTGGCAGGCGGATTCATTCCACATTTATGGCAAGGATATTGATGTGGCCCGCCAGCGCTTGTTTGATCGTATCCGGACGACCCGGTTTGAAGACCGTGTTTATAGTTTCAATGATCCGATGATTCAGGAAATCTATAATGAGGCGGAGGCCACGGTGCGGGAGAAAATCCGGGAGTTTGATGCGCGCTGACGGACGATCCGCCTCCACCCTATGAGAATACTAGTCACAGCCGGGCCGACCCGCGAGTTCATGGACCCCGTGCGGTTTATCAGTAATCGCTCTTCGGGTAAAATGGGCTATGCCATTGCCGAGGCGGCCCTTGAGCGGGGACATGACGTCATCCTGATCTCCGGGCCAGTAGCCATTCCGGCGCCTGTAAAGGCCAAGTTGGTTCCGGTGGTTTCCGCGGCAGAAATGCTTGCGGCTGTGGAAACCCACTGGTGGGCCGCGGATGCCCTGGTGATGGCGGCGGCCGTGTCGGATTGGCGCCCGGCGGCGATCAGCCGCCAAAAGCTGAAAAAGCGCGATAGCGGATCGGAACTGGTCCTGGAAGCAACGGCGGATATCCTGCTGACCCTCAAGCCGCAAAAAGGAGCGCGGGTGGTGGTGGGGTTTGCTGCGGAAACGACTGA
Source organism: bacterium (assembly GCA_037128595.1). NCBI lineage: Bacteria > bacterium. Next base: position 95,239 of record JBAXWB010000009.1, on the reverse strand, counting down.
CGTTGAGGTGGAGGCGCGGCGAAAATTGGAGGCCAAGGGGCTCGATATGGTGGTGGCCAATGATGTGACCCAGCCTGATGCGGGCTTTGATGTCGATACCAACCGGGTGATATTTATCACGCGACAAGCCGAGCCCCTGGCCTTGCCGGTGATGTCTAAACGCGAGGTGGGTGAGCGCATTATCGAATGGGTGGAATCGAAAGCGGGCGTGTCCGGCAAGGGACGACAGGGGGACTCGCACCCCGGATGGCGGGGCGTGGTTAGCGACCGCTTGGCTCAGCAATTAGATTTCATCCGGGAAATTGACAAGCTCAAGAAGATCTCCCGGCGCACATTGCTGATGGATGGCTCCCGCTATGAAAATGACGCCGAGCATTCCTGGCATCTGGCCGTCATGGCGATGCTGTTGAAGGAGCATGGGAACGGGCCCACCTTGGATTTGGCGCGGGTCATTAAAATGGTGCTGGTTCATGATATTGTCGAAATTGATGCCGGTGATACCTATTGCTACGACGACAAAGGCAATCGGGATAAGCGGGTGAGGGAAACGGTGGCCGCCGGCCGGATTTTCGGGCTGCTTCCCGCGGATCAACAGGTGGAGTTCAGGGCGTTATGGGAGGAATTCGAGGCACGGGTGACGCCGGAGGCTCAATTTGCCGCCGCGCTTGACCGGATCCAGCCCCTGATGCATAACTACTTCACCAACGGGGTGGTGTGGCGGAATCACGGAGTGACGAGCGGCAAAGTGCATGACCGCAATCAGCATGTGGCTGAAGGGTCCCGCCCATTGTGGAAATTTGCAGAAACACTCATTCAGGATGCGGTTGAGCGCGGATATCTTGAAGCGTAAGGTTCAATGGCAGAAAGCATAACGTATGGCTGAGCAGGTTGATCAACTTTTATTCGTGGGCGGGCATGATGCCAGTTGCAGCGCCATGGCCGCGGCCTTTGCCAATGCGACCGGGCGGAAGAATGTTTCTGCCATCTATGCCGGGGTGCTTTCCGGCGCAGTGGACCCATTGGTATGGCGGGTATTATCCGAAGTGCATCTTTTTGAAGAATCGCGGGGTGGCAAGCGTGTGGCCGATCTGGGGAGTTGTGCGCCGGATCTGATGGTCGCCCTGTCAGGGGAGGCGGCCGACGCGTGCCGGATGTTGCCTGGTAATCCACAGAAACTGCACTGGAATATCACGGAGCCTTCCGCGCTCACGGGTGATACGGAATGGCGCCTTCAGGCCTTTCGTGAGGCGCGTGATGTGATCAGGCGCCTGGTGGATGATCTTTATTCACAGGGGGGGCTGTCCGCCTTTCTGGCGTCAAAACATGAGCATGACCTGGTTTTGGACCATCTTTCAGAAGGAGTCATTGCGCATGACTTGAATCGACGGATCTTTTACTTCAATGCGGCGGCAGAACGGATTACCGGATACAAGCGGGAAGAGTTGCTGAACCGTGATTGTCATGAAGTGTTGCCCGGCGGGTTATGTGGGGCGAAATGTTCGTTCTGTCATGGGGATCATCTGCCTGAATCTGCATGTAGCAAAGATCTGGAGATTGTCACCCGGAGCGGGGATCGACGGCGAATACACATGAATCTCGTGGCGATCAATAATGACCGGGGAATCCCCATGGGGGTGCTTGGCTGTTTCCGGGATTTAACCACTGACGTTCAGTTGGCACAGCGTCTTGGTGAAAATGAACATTTCAGTGGAATTGTGGGACGCGATCCCAAGATGCTGGCCCTGTATGATATTATTCCCGAGTTGGCGGAATCCGGGGCCCCGGTTCTTGTTCAGGGGGAAAGCGGGACCGGCAAGGAGCTTGTTGCGGCCGCGTTACACAATGAAGGGCCCCGTGTGAACAAACTGTTTGTGCCGGTGAATTGTGGCGCTCTGCCGGAGGGGTTGCTTGAAAGCGAACTCTTCGGGCATGTCAAAGGGGCGTTTACGGGCGCCATTCGGGATAAGAAGGGGCGCTTTGAACTGGCGGATGGGGGAACCATATTCCTCGATGAAATCGGCGATATTTCGCCCGCGATGCAGGTTAAACTGTTGCGGGTGCTTCAAGAGGGCCGCTTTGAACAGGTCGGAAGCGAAAAGACCATCAAAGTGAATGTCCGCGTCGTTAGTGCCACGCATCGGGATCTGATAAAGGAAATGGCGGCCGGGCGGTTCCGTGAAGATTTATTCTATCGGCTGAGCGTGGTCCCGCTAGTGTTGCCCCCCCTGCGGGAACGGCTCACCGATATTCCCCTGCTGGCCAGTCATTTCCTTAAACTGCTGGCGGGTTCACGGGAAATGACGATTTCTGCGGATGCCCTGGATTTCATGATGAGCTATAACTGGCCGGGAAATGTGCGTGAACTCCAAAATTGGATACAATTTGCGCTCATCAAATGTAAAACGGGACCGATTCTTCTGCAACATTTACCGCCCATTGCGCTCAAAACGATGCCAATGCCTTCAGTTGGGTCTGTTTCGCCTGTCGTCCCCCCTAAAGGGAAGCAGCGCCTGACCCAGCAGATTGTGAATGACGCCATTGAGCGGGCTGGCGGAAACAAAGTGGAGGCGGCGAAAGCGCTGGGCGTATCGCGGGCTACACTGTACCGGTTTATGGACAAGACCGGACCGAATGCGTCATGAGACAATTTGCAGCACCCTCTGAGACATATTCTTGAGCTGTAATTTTTCTGAATATGCGACATAAAGCATTCATGGGGAATGTCTTGTGACAATATTCACGAATTAAATATTTTCGGCATGTATCTTGCATCAGTAACAAACATATTTTTATTGGAGAAGCATGCATGGATGATTACAATGACAACATCAGGTTGCTAATTGAAGCTTCGGCTCGCTTGATCGCGGTTGCGGATAAAGGGCAGGCCGAGTGTACCGATGATAATTGTATGTCGCTGTACGGTTTAGCCAAGGATTGTGGCTACCGGATACGGGGCTCAGCGGAGCGTGAGTTCAGGGCGCATGAGGTCAAACATAATAAGTCAATGTAGGTAGGGTTTAGCGGGCAAAAGAGGTAACTAATGAAATTCAAATTTATCTTATCACTAGTTCTTTGTGTTTCAGCGGCAACGCTGTGTTTGGCGGAGGCGGCCAAGAATGAGGAGACGCCATCCAAAAAAGCTGTGGTGGCGGGAAATCCCGTCTGGCTGACCTCTCTTGCCGAGGCGAAGGCCGAGGCGGCCAAACGTAAGGTTCCTATTTTGGCTGACTTTTCCGGTTCGGATTGGTGTGGTTGGTGCATCAAGCTTGATAAAGAGGTGTTCTCTACAGAGGTATTCCGGAAGTATGCTTCAGAAAATCTGGTATTGTTGCTGGTGGATTATCCTAGGAATAAGCCGCAATCGGATGAAATTAAAAAGCAGAACAACGAATTGGCGGAAAAATTCGGCATTGAGGGATTTCCTACTATTCTGTTGCTGGATGCCGGGGGAGCGTTATTAGGCCGGACAAGTTACCTTCCGGGTGGAGGAGATAATTATGTCACGCACTTGCGCAAATTGCTGAAGAATAAGTGAAAATAATAAAGGAGTTGGAATGACATATATATGTAATGTTTGTGGCTATGTATATGATCCGGCTAAAGGGGATCCCGATCATGGGGTTGCGCCGGGAACAAGTTTCGCAGATATTCCGGCCGATTGGCTTTGTCCCGATTGTGGTGTAGGCAAGGATGAGTTTTCGCCTCAAGGTTGATCAGTTATCTATTCAAAGGAGATTTTAATGACGAAGCGTTCAGAAGTTTATAAATGTGAGTTGTGCGGGAATATGGTTGAGATGGTTCACGCATCCGCTGGACAGTTGGTGTGTTGTGGTCAGGCCATGAAAGGGATGTCCGAAAACACGGTGGATGCCTCTAAGGAAAAGCATATTCCCGTGATCGAGCAAATGGCCAATGGGGTCAAGGTGACGATCGGGAGTGTCGCGCATCCCATGGAGGAAAAGCATTACATTGAGTGGATTGAACTGCTCGTGGGCGATACCGTGTTGCGCCAGTATCTTAAGCCCGGCGCTCCGCCGGTCGCCTTTTTTGAGGGGGTGACGGCGAAACAGGTGGTTGCTCGGGAGTTCTGTAATCTTCACGGTTTGTGGAAGGCGTAAACATGATCTCGAAAAAAATGACGAAGGCGATTAATGAGCAGATTAACAAGGAGATTTTCTCCTCGTACCTGTATCTTGCCATGTCAGCTAATGCGATCACGCTTGGCTACAAGGGGGCAGGTGCATGGTTCCGGGTGCAGTTCCAGGAAGAGTTGGAGCATGCCTTGAAATTTTACAACTATCTCCTGAGTCAGGGGGAGGTTATTGAGTTCGGTGCGATCGAAAAGCCCGCGGTCGGGTATAAGACGATGTTGGACCTGTTTGTCGACACGCTCGCGCATGAAAAAATAGTAACCAAGTCCTTGAATACGTTGATGGATCTTGCTGTCGCCGAGAAGGATTATGCCACTCAGGCCATGTTGCAGTGGTATATCACTGAACAGATCGAGGAAGAGGCTAACGACACGGATATTATTGCCATGATCAAGATGGCCGGGACTTCCACCGGGACCTTATACATGGTGGACAAGCAGCTCGGAAAGCGTGGGGTAAAGCCGGGCTGAGTGCGACTGCTGAGTATACCCTGAAACGGAGATTGAAGCTGCCGCTGAGCAAGGCGGCCGCTTCAATTGTATTTATTGAAGGGGAGATGATGTTTAAAAAGTGTACAGGATGTGGACATCATTGGGGTAGCCGGGAAGCCTTTCTGTCGGATCCCGCGATCAAGCTCATCGGCTATCAAGTCAACTTCGTTGAGCTCGAGACGGGATATTTTTTATTCAATCACCTGGATCCGGCCTGTCTGACGACCTTGGCCTTGCCTGTCGCGCAATTCAGAAATATGTACCAGGGCGAGGTCTATGATATCCGTATGACGGGTTCAGTGAAATGTCCCGGTCATTGTCTGCACGACAAAAACATGACGGCCTGTCCTGCAAAATGCGAGTGTAGTTTCGTGCGTGAAGTGATGCAGGTCGTTCTGAGATGGCCTAAAAATGAGGCCGCTTGAAGAGGAGCCTCTTTTGAAAAAACGGATTGTATGGTGCTTATTTCTGGCAGCGTTTTCTCAATGGAGCGTTGCCACCGACCCCTTCGGAGTTGATCTCTTGCGGGAGGGGAGTGGGTCCAATTTAGTGGTAACGGTCCGGATTTCGATCCCGGAAAAGCACCACATTTATGCCGATCAGTTGCGTGTGGAATCCGAATCCGGTGTTTTGTTCAAGCTGGCCGGGGGGGATCAACCGGTTGCGATCCATGACGCCTTTTCGGAGGGAGTGCGGCTCTCTTTTACGAACAAGGTTGCGCTCCGGTTCATTTCTGGAACGGCGGTACCCGAGACTGAAACCCTGGCCGTGTCGTATCAGGGGTGCAATGAAGACCAATGTTTTTTTCCGAAAACACGCAAGTTTACCGTTACCTCCGCCTCTGAGCGGATAACCGATTCCCTCCTTCCTGAAACGGGACTGGGGACGGAGGGATGGCGTTCGGGATTGGCCGGGATGAGGACCGTTGGGAGGGCTTCCGGATATTTAAATACCAAAGCCTTCCTGTCCTTTCTTAATCAGGCAGAGGGGCATGCCGAAGTGGTGGTTAATCCCGAAAGCATGGTCGCTCGGGTGAAAACGGCTTCTTTGCTTTTTAGTTCCAATCCTTTGGAATTCTTTAAATTACACGGGGTGTGGTGGACGGTCCTGATCATTCTTGCCGGTGGGCTTCTGCTGAATTTGACCCCTTGTGTACTCCCCATGATCCCAATCAATCTGGCGATTATCGGGGTGGGGGCCCAGAATGGAACCAAGGCGAAAGGGTTTTTCCTTGGCGGGGCCTATGGACTGGGAATTGCCCTGGTATACGGCGTGTTAGGGGTGGTGGTAGTTCTGACGGGCTCGCAGTTCGGGGTCCTGAACTCCCTTCCCTGGTTCAATGTGATGATCGGGCTGGTGTTTGTATTACTGGCGCTGGCGATGTTCGATGTGTTCTCTATCGATATGACGCGCTTCCAGCGGGTGGGTGGCGGAGGTGACGGGACCCAGGGGAAAGTGGTGACCGCCATGTTCATGGGAGGAATTTCCGCTTTGCTGGCGGGTGCCTGTGTGGCGCCGGTGGTAATTGCGGTGTTGTTGTTGTCGAGTAATCTCTACGCGCAGGGTGCCCATATAGGCCTGATGCTGCCCTTTATCCTGGGGGCAGGAATGGCTTTACCCTGGCCTTTTGCCGGATCCGGGCTGTCATTCCTGCCCAAGCCGGGCGCTTGGATGATGTGGGTGAAAACGGGTTTTGGCATACTGATCCTTCTGTTCGCGTTGTATTACTTCTCCCTCGCGTATCAGGGGTGGTGGGGCAAGAAGGAGGTCAGGCAGGTTGAATCAGGTGTCTATCAGATCACGGGTTCAGATCTGACGGCATGGAATGCCGTTGTGTCCGACTCTGCGAAAACGGGAAAACCGATATTCATCGATTTCTGGGCTACCTGGTGCAAAAATTGCGAAGCGATGGAGTTGACAACCTTTCGTGCGCAGGAAGTGAAACAAAGGTTGTCCGGATATGTTGTGGTGAAATTCCAGGCAGAAGACCTGACCGACAAGGGGACACGTGCGGTAACGGAGGCGTTTGAGGTAAAAGGATTGCCTACGTATGTGGTGCTCAAGGCAGGGAGCTCCTTACCATGAGCTGCAGCAGTGGCGCCAAACGGAAAAATTCCTCAGGCAACTCGAAAAAGCATCCTTGCCCTGATTGTAAAATGTGTAACTGGTGTTCCGACGCTCGGTGTGCAAAGTGCCAGGGCTGGCTCGTGAAGAAAACGCGGACAGGTGGAGGTAAATGAGCCATATCAACAGACTTGGAATAGTGGTCGTGGGGGCATCAGGTGACCTGGCTCAAACCAAAGTGATCCCTGCTTTGTTCGCCTTGTATTGTCAGCATTTTCTTCCGGAGGACTTTCACCTCTACGGGTTGGCTCGAACGGCTATGGACCATCTGGCGTTCCGGAGAAAAGTGGCGGAGAATCTGACCTGTCGCTATGCCCCTGGCGAGTCATGTGACGATCTTACGGAAGCATTTCTCCAACGATGTTTTTATTCCCAGGGACAGTATTCCTCTTGTGACTCTTTTCTGGACTTATTCGAGTTGATGCGTGAGGTGGAAGGGGCCGGACCGATTAACCGGATCTTTTACATGGCTATTCCTCCTTCTGTTTTCAAGGATGTGGCCCAGGCTCTTGGTAATTCAGGCTTGGTTGCCTGTGATGATTTAAACGGCTGGTCCAGAATGGTCGTGGAGAAACCGTTTGGCCGCGACCGGGCTTCGTCGGATCTGCTGGTTGAAGAGATGCAGACGGTGTTTACGGAGGAAATGACCTATCGGATCGATCACTATCTCGGGAAGGAAATCGTTCAAAACCTGATGGTGCTCCGCTTTGCCAATTTGATTTTCGAGCCATTGTGGAACAAAACGTTCATTGAAAGTGTGAGCATCCGATGGGCCGAACCTATTGGGGTGGGCCAACGAGCGGGCTATTTTGACGGGTTTGGAATCATTCGCGACGTGATGCAGAACCATCTGTTGCAGATCCTCTCGCTTTTGGCCATGGAGCAGCCTGTTGAATATTCGGCTGCAGCCGTACGCAATGCCAAGGTGGCCTTGCTTCGTTCCATCTCGCCGATCACGCGTGAGCGGCTGGCCATTGGTCAATATGGGGCCGCCGTGAAAGGGCCGCAGACGGCCTATATTGCGGCGCTCAATGTTCCGGCTGATTCATTGACTCCGACCTATGCGGCTGCCTTGCTTCAGATCCACAACCCTCGTTGGGAGGGTGTCCCTTTTCTGGTTGAAGCAGGCAAGGCGTTGGACCGGAAAATCAATGAAGTTCGGATTAGATTTCGTGACATCCCTGCGGGCCTTTTTGGAAAAAATAGCTCAGTTATTCATCCGAATGAACTCATCATCCGAATTCAACCCGATGAGGCGATTGTGCTGAAAATCATGAATAAACTTCCTGGCCTGGGGCTGGAATTGGCTTCGACTGAATTAAACCTGCGTTACCAGGCGGCATTTTCGGCATTGATTCCGGATGCTTATGAGTGTCTGCTTCTGGATGTGATCAAAGGGGATCGTAGTTTATTTATCCGGGCGGACGAATTGGAGGCCGCTTGGGATGTGTTTACACCCGTGTTGCATCAGATGGAGTCTGAACGCATGGCTCCCGAAATTTATCCGTATGGATCTTCCGGACCGCTCACAGGAAAAGCGCTTGCTCGCTCCTATGGCTTCCCGGAGTCGTAAAACTATTTCGTCGGTTTCTCAATCACCGCGACGGGAATCCATCCCGACCCTGACGGGCTGGATACGTAAATCCAGTTTTCGTTGGTCGCACCAAGGGAAACCGTGGCACCAGGCTTCAGTCTGAAAAGCTTGAGCGAGGCTTCTGAGGGGGCCAACCACACCTGAACGTCGTCATTGCCGGAAATAGTCCCGCCTTTTCCCTGCCTAAGCTGTTGGTCTAAACGGTGCCAAATGGAGTCCCCGGCATTTTCTGTGGATTTTTCGGAAAGGTTCGGAGTTACTGTATTGGAATGCGTGGGGGCCGGCGTATAGATGGATTGGGCTGGAGCGTGTTCGGAATGATAGTGGATAGGAAACGGTCCTGCGGTTAGAGTTTCGTATCGCATGTTCCGGGTGTCAAAGTAACTCAGCGAACAGGCGGGCAGGGCGGTGAGGTTGCTGTTGCATGGGACCAGGGTCTGATTGAATACTTGGCGCACCAGCGTGCTTTCGTTCCCGGCAGGTTTCAGTTCGTACACTTTCAGGTCAGGCCCCGGTTTAATGTTCGGTCTCAGGTACGTGTCCGGCAGCAAATCCCCCTCAATGGTGTAGGTGATGGTGATTAAATCACCCAAGGCAATGTTGAGGGGGGCTGGAATGGCCGAAAACGTAAAGCGCCCCACGAGTCCTGAGAAATCCGGCGGGCGACCCGTTTCAGGAAGCGGCCGGATGCTGATCACCCTGGTTTCGACAGGAATGCTGGCGGGGCGGCGTGATTCCTGCATCATGAAAAAAGAGCGGGTCGTTTGGATGAACGTTCCGCTCAGGCGTGGTGACAGGGAGACCGGACCTGCTTTCGCGGCCCGCGCCCAAGCCCGGAACTTCCGCACTTCATAGGGGAGGCCGTCGAGGGTGGTGGTTTCACGGGGAAGTTCCTGAAATGGGTAGAGTTGCATCTGGTCGGGAGCGGGAAGGGCATCAATCGAGATCTGTGGGGCAAGCGTTTCGCCCGTAACATGGATCGCCAATGTGAGTTGGAATGCTTCCCCCTCATAGATGGTCGACCGGTCCGTGGAAAAACGGGCGAAGAGCGGGGGTGCGGAAATGGCGGGCAGACACAGGGAGAGAAAGAGTAATCCTCCTGCAAGGGTTCTTCCTAATATCTGGCCAAAGGTGTACATGTGCTGCATAATCTATACTTCATTTAACGGTGTCAATGAGGAGAATGATGGGTATGATTTTGTACGTAATAATGGAAACAGCGGAAAAGTATCTCTCAGGGAACTGGCAGCGTCCACGATTGACTCTGGAGGAAATGTCCGGCGACTTCTGTTTGATGATTCATTACAAGCAGTTGAACCTGAAAATGTTATCGCGGCTTCAGCCTCGGGCCATTGTTTATAGCGGAACCTCTACCCCCTTTGAAGAGTATGATGTCCGGCAAACCAGGAATTACAGGAAAGTGGTGATGACCTCGATGATTCCGCAGTTAGGGATTTGCGGGGGACATCAACTGGCTTCAGAGTTCTTTGGGTGTACCTTGGGAACCATGCACCGGATCCGAGAGGATGAGGCTGATCATAATCCCAAATATCACCCGGGGGAATACAAGGAGTGGGGGATTTACCCTGTCACCGTATTGCAAAAAGATCCCTTGTTTGTTGGGCTGGGAAAGGTAGTCAGGGTCCAGCAGTTCCATCGGAGCGAGATCAAAGGGATTGGGCGTGATCTCGAGGTGTTGGCTAGCAGTCCATCCTGTCAGGTTCAGGCCTTCCGGCACCGGATCCGGCCTTTCTATGGCGTTCAGTTCCATCCGGAAGAGGCATCTGAAGGCTATCCGGACGGATTTAAAATTCTTCGCAATTTCTTTGTATGGGCGGCGGCTCGACAGAAATAATGAATTTGTTGTATATAGTAGGCCTTCGTTACAGATGATTACTGAAGGAGTCGTGTTGGGCCATGAATGAATCATTGAAATTAAGACAGAGCATCACCGACGTGAGACGCGTGGTGGTCAAGATTGGCAGTCGCGTGTTGGTTCAAAAAACGGGGCGTCCTGAGCACCGGCGAATCAGGGGGTTGGTCGCCGAAATGGCGAAACTTCGCCAAGCGGGTGTTGAAGTCCTTCTCGTGACGTCCGGAGCCATTGGGGCGGGGATGGAGGCTTTGGGGATGGCGTCACGGCCGACGGAATTGCCGGATCTCCAAATGGCAGCGGCCGTGGGGCAAAGCCGGTTGATGGCCACTTACGACAAGTTGTTTTTAGAAAAGCGCTGTAAAGTCGGGCAGGTGTTGCTGACTCATGATGATTTCAACCATAAGATTCGTCAGACGAATGCCCGGCGTACCATCGAGAACATGCTGCGGCACAAGGTCATCCCGATCGTGAACGAAAATGATGTGGTCGCTGATGAGGAAATCCGGGCCGATATCAAGCTGGGTGACAATGATTTCCTGGCCTCCCTGGTGGTCCGGATGATCCGTGCTGATCTTCTGATAATTTTGAGTACGGTGGACGGGCTTCGGGCTCCCACGGCAAAGGGCGGAACCCGGCGGGTGCCTTACCTGGAGCGGGTTGACAAGAAGACACTGGCGCTGGTAACAGGGCAGAAAAACGCGCTTTCAAAGGGCGGTATGGGCTCCAAACTTCGCGCCGCCAAACTGGCGGCCCAGGCCGGTTGCCATGTCGTGATTGCGGATGGGCGGAAATCGGGGAATATCACCCGTGTAGTTCAAGGGGCGGATGTTGGGACTTTTGTGGTGGCATCACTGTAAGCATTGAGAAGGCGGTATCTATGGGGCTTCATGAAGATATGGTGGCAATGGGCCAGAAAGCGGTGATCGCTTCACGGGGGTTGGCACGATTATCTGCCAGGAAGAAAACGGCCATTCTGCTGGCGATGGCTGATGAGGTGGAGGCCCAACGGGATAATATCAAAAAAGCGAACGCGCTGGATGTGGAGGCCGCCAAAACGACGGGGATGACGGCCGCGTTGATAGACCGCCTCTCTTTGACCGATTCACGTATTAATAATATGGCCAAGGGGTTGCGTGAAGTGGCTGGCCTCAAGGATCCGGTGGGCACGGTGATCAGCCGGTGGATCCGTCCCAATGGACTGGAGATTGTCAAAGCCCGGGTTCCCATTGGTGTCATCGCGATCATTTATGAAGCTCGCCCGAACGTGACTTCGGATGCGGCCGGGTTGTGCTTTAAAACTTCGAATGCCGTTATATTGAGGGGGGGAAAGGAATCCCTCCAATCCAATGGGGCGATTGTGCAGGCCTTGCAAGCAGGTGGGGCAAAAGTCGGCCTCCCTGAAAATGCCATCCAATGGGTACCGACCACTGATCGCGAGGCCGTCAAGGAATTGGTTCAGCTGGAGGGTCTGGTTGATCTGGCTATCCCGCGCGGGGGCGAGACGCTCATCCGTGCAGTGGTTGAGCAGGCGCGCATTCCGGTGATCAAGCACTACAAAGGGGTATGTCATACCTATGTAGATCAAACGGCTGATTTGGATAAGGCCCTGAAAATTTGCGAAAATGCAAAGTGTCAGCGTCCGGGCGTATGCAATGCCATGGAAACACTGCTGGTTCATGAGGCGGTTGCGGCCCTGTTTTTGCCCATGATCGCCCAGCGACTCGGGGTTGAGCTGAAGGTTGAACTTCGCGGGGACGAGGCGTCACGTGCCATTGTGCCCGCCATGAAGTTGGCCACAGAGGCGGATTGGTATGCGGAATATCTGGATCTGGTGCTTGCCGTGAAAGTGGTTCCCTCGGTGACGGCCGCAATCGAACACATCAACAAATATGGCTCCAATCACTCGGATGCCATCATTTCAGAGTGCGAGGAAGCCCAGAAGGAATTCACCCATGATGTGGGGTCTGCGGTGGTTTATGTCAATGCCTCTACGCGTTTTACGGATGGCGCTGAATTCGGCATGGGTGCGGAGATTGGCATCAGTACCGATAAGCTTCACTGCCGCGGTCCGATGGGCCTTGAGGAATTGACCACCTATAAATATGTGATTACCGGTGATGGCCAGGTCCGGGAGTGATCAGCGTGCAGTTCATGACGCGTTCAAAGTTTCGCATCATCACGGCCCGGACTTCCTGAAGGGTGGGGCATTTTTCGCCCAGGATTTTCTGCAATGACGTGACCTTTTCTCCGTAGAGTCCGCAGGGAACGATGGCCTCAAACCCACTCATGTTCGGGTTCACATTAAAACTCATTCCGTGGGATGACACCCATTTTTTAAAACGGATGCCGATGGCGGCAATTTTCCCCTGATCGGTCCAGACGCCTGTTTTTCCTTTTCGACGGAAGGCATTCACGCAAAAGGCGCTGGCGGTCAGAATGGCGATTTCCTCCAGTTTTCCGACAAAGGCATGAACATCGGCGTCGGCTCCCGTCAGCTTCATGATAGGGTAGAGAATGAGTTGTCCCGGTGCATGATAGGTAACGTCCCCGCCCCTTGGCGTTTCAAACATCTCAATGCCTCGCGTTGCCAGGGTTTCCTTTGAAATCAGCAGATGGTCGGTTTTTGCCCGGACGCCAAGTGTGATCACCGGGGTATGCTCGAGAAGAATCAACTGATCCGGGATTTTGTCGGTCTGGCGATCCATCACCCACTGTTCCTGGAGGTGAAGCCCTTCAGCATAGGGAACCGGTTGCGTAAAGATGGTGACCTGCGTCTCCATGGAAGGCTACCAGGCGCGTTTAACGGTGTATTCCGCTAGCGCAATCAAAGGGGTTGGGTCCCCGGGAAGGGACCGGATGGCGTTGGTAGCCCGGGTAACCAATTCATCAGCTTTTTTTCGGCTGGCATCCAATCCGTGAACGGCCACATAGGTCAGTTTCTTCAGTTCTTCGTCGTTGCCAACCGGTTTCCCCAGTTGCTCCGCTGTGGCGGTTACGTTGAGGATGTCATCAGCGATTTGAAAGGCGAGCCCTGCGCATTCACCGTACTGGGTGAGGGCGTCCAGGGCGGCCGGGGAGGCCCCCCCGCAAAGGCCGCCCATGCGAACCGAGGCCCGCAACAAAGCGGCCGTTTTATGGCGGTGAATATAATCGACGAGATCCGCGTCGGCCGCCTTACCTTCTGCGGCCAGATCCTCCACCTGCCCGCCAATCACGCCCTGACTGCCCGAAGCGGTAGCGAGTTCAAGGATGAGTTGGCTGGCCTGGTAGGGGGCCGGCGGGGTGGAGCGCGAAAGCCATTCGAAGGCCAGAGTGAGAAGGGCATCCCCGGCGAGAAGTGCATTGGCTTCGCCAAAAACCACATGGGAGGTCGGGCGACCGCGTCGGAGCGCGTCATCATCCATGCAGGGAAGATCATCGTGAATAAGGGTGTAGGTGTGGAGGATTTCAATGGCAATGCCCGGCAAAAGAGCGTGTTTTGAATCCCCCCCCACCGCTTCACAAGCGGCCAGGCAAAGGATCGGGCGCAGGCGTTTGCCGCCCGCCATGACGGAATACCGCATCGCCCGATGCAAGACGGCCGGGCGGGTGGTTTCTGCAGGGAGCATCCGGTCCAATTCCGTCTCAACGGATTGTCTCCGGCCATCAAGAAAGGCGTTCAAATCAAACATAGCTTCACCTTACGATTCTCATGCCGCTGGCTCAAGCCCAGAAAACGGGCGGTGACATCCTTGAATACCCTGATGGAGTTTGATAGGGTGAGTTCAGATTGGGGCCTATCAACATGGAAAAACGTGAAATAATAGAGTTAAGCGTCCTATATCGAATCTCCCAGGCGGTGGCTCACCGGCGTGATATTTCAGCCCTTTTGCAGGAAGTGTTCGATATTCTTGAAAAAGACATGGGGTTGTCTTTTGGGACCCTGACGTTGCGGCGACCCGATACCGATGCCTTTGTGATAGAGGCCGCGCGCGGGATGACTCCTGAGGAACATAAGCGGGGGCAATACCGTTTGGGCGAGGGCATTACCGGTACAGTCGCGAAGAGCGGGAAGCCCGAGATTGTGCCCGATATTAGTCAGGATCCGCGTTTTTTGAATCGCACGCGTGCCCGCAAAGGGGGACCGGTCGCCTTTATTTGTGTGCCGATCATTCACCATCGGCAGGTGATTGGGACTATAAGTATAGATCGCCCCGCCGCTGAAAAAAGCAAATTGGAGAAAGATCTCGAATTCCTGAGGCTGGTTGCGAATCTGCTGGCTGAAGCCGTGGCGAGTATCCGGGAGCAGATTGTTGAGCAGGAGAGCCTGAAGGCCGAAAATGAACGGTTGCGGCGGCAGTTGGGTGATAAATATCAACCTCATAATCTGGTCGGGAATTCAAAGGAAATGAGGGTGGTGTATGATCAGGTGGCCCAAGTGGCCGACAGTCAGGCCACGGTATTGATTCGGGGCGAGACAGGCACCGGAAAGGAATTGGTTGCCCGCGCCATCCATTTCGGAAGTTCACGGCGCGGCAATCCGTTTATCAGTGTCAATTGCGCCGCGTTGCCGGAAAATCTGATTGAGAGCGAGCTGTTCGGGCATGAGAAAGGCTCCTTTACCGGGGCGGCCCAGTTGCGAAAAGGCCGGTTCGAATTGGCCAATGGCGGGACACTGTTCTTGGATGAAATCGGTGATATTACCCCTGCTGTACAAGTGCGCCTGTTGCGGGTTTTGCAGGAGCGCTCTTTTGAGCGGGTGGGCGGGAATGTGCCGATTAACGTCAGTGTCCGTGTCATTGCGGCGACCAGCCGGAACCTGGAGGATGCCATCCGGTCGGGCCGTTTCCGGGAAGATCTTTATTATCGACTCAATGTATTTCCCATCCATCTGCCACCGCTCCGCGAACGTCGGTCGGATATCCTGCAGTTGGTCGATCATTTCCTGCAGAAATACAATGACGCCTATGGCAAGAAGGTCAAGCGGATCTCCACTCCTGCGATCAATATGATTATGGCCTATCACTGGCCGGGAAATGTCAGGGAATTGGAAAATTGCATGGAGCGGGCCGTGCTGACGGCGACCGACGAGGTGATTCACGGCTATTCTCTTCCCCCCACTTTACAGACGAGTGAGGCCACCAATACGGCCTTGTTGCCGGAATCAGGGGCCAGTCTTCAGACGATGGTCGAATCGTTTGAGCGTGAAATCATTGTGGATGCCTTGAAGCGACATCGGGGAATTGCCGCGGCCGTGGCACGTCATCTTCAGACTACTCAGCGGGTCATCAATTACCGGATCAAGCATCTGGGGATTAATTCCCAGGATTACCGGCAGTAATCTCTTAATGAGTTGCGAATTTCCGCAGGTATTTCATGGATATCGTAAGGTCTTTGGACCAGGCGGCATCAATGATAAGGGGATTCCCAGTCAGGGGATGGATCAGCTCAAGCCGTTCGGCATGCAGGGCGGTGCGCGCCATTAAAGGATGTTCGCCTTCCCGCTTCATCCGGTAATGTTTTTTCAATTCTGACAACAATAAGGGAAAGCCGGTCCCGTAGTCATGATCGGCTACCAGCGGGCAACCCACTTCACGAAGATGAACCCGGATTTGATGGGGGGCTTCCGTTACGGTTTCGGCCTTAATCAGGGAATAGCCGCGAAATGATTCAAGCTGCGTGACATGGGTGACGCAGGGTTTGCCGCGATGGTGATCCACAACGGTGATTCCCGGGTGAACCAGACTGTGGGCGAGAGGAAGCGATATTTCCATTTCAGGTTCGGCGAGTGTTCCCTGCACAAGGGCCACATAAGAATGGCGGGGTTTCTGCTGGTGGAACTGACGGGCAAGATGGGTAAGCGCTGTCTTGTTCCGGGCAAAAATGGCGATGCCGCTGGTTCCTTGATCGAGCCGATGCACATGGGCGAGATAGCTTAATTTGCGGGATTTGGCCCAGGGGCGCTGAAGGTGAATACCTGCATGGATGAGGCTGAGAAGATTTTCCCGGGATTTGTCGAGCCGATCGGGAGCAATGAGGAGACCGGCCGGCTTGTTAATCGCCATGAGGCTGTCATCCTCCATCAGGATTTCCACCTCGGGCCATGATGAGTTAAGACGAATCAGATTGGGGGAAGCGGATTTACCCATAATAACGTTCTTTTCGGTGGGCCTGATCAGTTGCCTGATGAGGGGATTTTTTGCATGCATTCAGTAATGTCAAGGAGTCGGAAAGGCTTGGGCAAGACCGCCTTAAAGCCGTGGGCTTGGTACGAGGCGATCATGGTGTCGACTGACGACCCGCTGGCCATTATGGCGTAAACGGAGGGATCCAGGGCCCGTAGTTTTTTAATCGCATCTATTCCCCCCATACCCGTTTGAACGGTGAGATCCAATATCACGGCAAGGTAGGGGGTTTGGGCTTTAAGCGCTTGAGAAAACATAATAATGGCTTCTTCACCACTGGGTGCCGTATCCACATCATAGCCAATACGATTTAAGAGCAGGGTGCAGATTTTGCATATGGACGGATCGTCATCCATGACTAGAACTTTTGGCTTCATGTTTTGAAATGCTATCAATGTTCAGCTCGTTTGTCGAAGCTTTGCTTACGGCAGATTTTGATTATGCCGCCCTTAATTACCAGATGCGGACTATTTGGTGCAATGCGCCAGGACGTGGACAAAGAGTCCATCCCGCAACTTTGGCTCAAACCAAGTGCTTTTTGGAGGCATGATCCCGCCTACATCGGCAATATCCATCAGCTGTTCGACTGTGGTCGGATGCATCGAGAATGCCACGGCATGGTCTCCCCCGGCGATGCGTTTCTCCAGTTCAGCGGTCCCTCTGATGCCTCCGACAAATTCGATGCGCTTGCTTGTTCGCGGATCATCAATGCCCAGGACAGGAGCCAGAAGGCGTTCCTGGAGAACGGAGACATCCAGTCGTGACTCAAGCGGCGTGTTGGCGGGCAGGGTCCAGCGGAGTTCGTACCAGGTGTTTGCCAGCAGCATGCATATGGATCCGGGTGCGGCTGGCGTTGGGGTTGCTGCCAGGCTAACGCTGAAACGGCTCCGGACCGCTTCGAGGAACGCCTCAGGGGTGAGCCCGTTAAGGTCTTTCACAAGCCGATTATAGGCCAGAATCTGCATTTGGCTTGCAGGAAATAAGACACCCAGGAACCAGTTGTAGGATTCATTCCCGGTTTGTTCGGGGTGGACCGTCCGGCGTTCCTTGGCCACACGCACCGCGGAAGCGGCGCGGTGATGTCCATCGGCAATGTATGCTACAGGAACACGACTGAATGCGGCGGATACTTTTTCGGGGTTGGCAAATTTCCATCCTGCGTGGGCGACTCCATCAGGGGCAACGAAATCGAACAAGGGGGCGGTTTTTTCCGTTTCTGCGGCAAGGCTGTTAAGCGTCGGGTCATCGCGATACAGCAGAAATACAGGACCGGTTTGTGCATTCAGGGCCTTGATGTGGCGAGTGCGGTCATCTTCTTTGTCCTGCCGTGTTTTTTCATGGATTTTGATGATTTTTTGTTCGTACTCGGCGGTTGAACAGCAGGCAACGATTCCCCGCTGAACATGATTCCCCATCGTTTGGCGGTAAAGGAAAAGCTGGGGGGTGGATTCCTGAATGAGAATCCCATCCTTTTGGAAGCGATTCAAGGTGTCACAGCCTTGTTTATACACCTGGTCGCTATAAGGGTCTATGCCGGGGGTCATGTCAATCTCAGCCCGGGAAATGTGCAGAAAGCTATAGGGATTTCCCTCAGCCAATCCAGCCGCTTCCGCGGTGTTGACGACATCATAAGGAACGGCGGCAACTTTGGCGGCCAGATCCGGACGGGCGCACCATGATTTGAACGGTCTAATTTGCATGATCGATCTCCTGCGTGTTATGGCCATCGGGTTCCGTTGATGTCCGTAGTGATCATAGAATCTCGACTTCCGAAAAACAATACTCTATGTTTAAGAAAAGAGGGACTGAGATTTATGGCAGGTAAAGACGACAGTCATCAGCAGGCAGACTTGGAAAGCCAGGTATGGAGCGCCATCGCCGCATTTGAGCAGATTGTTGAAACTATCCCGAATGATCGGGTCTCGCTTGAAGCGTTGTCGCATGCCTACGAGCAAGTGGGAGACTTGTCGCGGGCTCGTGAATATCTGACGCGGCTGGCTAACGTGGTCATTGAGGAAAATGACCGGGATGCCGCTGATTTTTTGCGCGAGCGTTTTTTGCGTTTTGCCGCGACCGATCCTATTGCCAAAGATGCCGGCGCAAGAATAGAACAGTTTCTGAATGAGGGTCAGCCCCAGGCGAAGCAGTTTGATTTGTCGACTGAGCCGCTTGTGCCGGAACCCAAAACAGAAGATGATTCTGAAAGTCGTAATGCCCATGTGGCCTCGGAGCTCTCTTTTGCGTGGACACTGTTCCAGGCGGGCGAGCTGACCCAGGAGGATTATGCCGTGGTGGCTCAGGATTTAAGCGTGATATCCACTAGCTCCGCCTTGGTAACGGTTTCCGTGCTCCATGCGCTTCACGATCGGGGGAATCGGAATCTGGACCGGATTATGGCCTTTGCCGCCCGGGATTCTGCCGTTCCGGTTGTGCCTTTGTCATTGTTTGAAATTACAGAGACGGCGGTGAATTCCCTGCCCCGTGAATTCATGCTCCGCTATGGGGTCCTGCCGTTCGAGCTGATGGGGAGTGACATTCTGGTTGTCGTATTGAATCCGTACAATAAGACGCTCCGGCAAAAAGTGCAGTCGATGATCGGGCGGAGATGCCATTTCTTCATGACCCCCCCGGTGGATTTTGATTCCATGATGGACCGGTTCGTGAAGAAAGACACCAAGACCCCTGCCGGAAACATTACTCCGTAGAAGCGCCTACGGAAAGAAGCTTGACCTCTCCACTGTATCGCAGCTTCACTTTCTGCTTGTCTATGGATTCAATGGTTACGCCCTCGATTGTTTCGCCGGGGCTCAGCATCTGACCATTCATAATGGCGGCACTGCGTCCATTTTTTGAACTCCCGATGATTCCTGAGACCACCAGTTTCGGCCATATCACAGGGAGCTCCAGTTTTGCCGGTGCGGGGGAGGGGGCGGAGGGTTTGAGCGCTGGCAAGGCTTTTTCCACCACAGGAATGATCGGAGGGGCCGGGCTGGCTGGCGCCTCAAGAGCCGGTGGTGGAGTTACCGGTGTCGCGGGTAACCCTTCTTGCGGGGGTGGCTTCGGGATAGACGGGACCATAACCGGTGAGGGGGGGGGGGTGACTGATTTTGACGTGTCATTTGTGCGAGGAGCCGTGGGCGGAAGACTCGGCGCATGGGTGGCGATGACCCCTTTTGTATTCACTATGTCGGGTTTCGTTTGCCAGAGTTTCATACCGAACACCAGAAGCCAGATAACAAACAGAATGGCGAGCACTCCTGCTCCTGCGATACCGGCCAGTAGGGCCCAGGGGCGACGGGGTGACGCTTCTGCCGGCGGGGCATCCGGCGGGGCTTCATCAGGGGATGGGCTGGGTATCGGGGGGGGAGGGGGGGAAGGGGGGGCTGATTTTTCACTCTCTTCCCTTTGTTTGCGCAGGGCTTCTTCAATCAGACTCACGGTAGCCTCCAGTTGTTTGACATTCTAAGTTCTTATCACAGATGCGGGCTTTCGTCAAAAAGCTTTGAGTTCCGCTTGCAAGTTCTGTAGGTTGCTCCTCTTGTGTGGTTCATAATTATCGACTGTCGCATTATTGAAAGGTGAGGTGTACATGGCTACCCCAGATTTTAAGTCGGCCTATAAAACCATTATGGATGATCATTTCACCCCGCGTTTGGAAATTAGTTTTGTAGATGACCAGGGTGGACGCCAAACGCTGAGCTACGAGAAAACGGCCTGGCAGATTGATGGAGTGCGTAAGGGGCTGCGATATGGCGAAAATCCCGGTCAGGAAGCCGCTCTTTATAAGTTGGTAGGGGGAAATTTGAGGTTGGGGGATGTAACGTGTATTCAGCCCGGCCGTTATCTGGCCTCGGATGTGGAGCTCTTGCAGTCCGGAAAACACCCCGGAAAGACAAACATCACCGATGCCGACAATGCCTTGAATGTTCTGCGTTATCTCATGGATGACCCCTGTGTGGTGATCGTCAAGCATAACAATCCCTGTGGTGCGGCCAGGTCGTCTTCGTTGGCTGACGCCTACCGAAAGGCCAATAGTGCAGACAGAGTGGCGGCTTTTGGGGGGGCGATTGCCTTGAATCGCGCCGTCGATCAGGAAACGGCGGAGTTAATCGCCCGGAATTATGCCGAGGTGGTGATCGCTCCTGAGTTTGAATCAGGGGCAATGGCTATTTTTGCGAAGAAAAAGAATCTGCGCGTCATGAGGATCGGGAATATGGCACGCCTGCAGGAATTCGATGGAGGGGTGGTCGTGGACATGAAGTCGCTCATGGACGGGGGGCTTGTTGTTCAGACCTCTTTTGTGCCCAGGACGAAGGCGCAGGCGGATCTGGCACCGGCCCAAGCCCTTTACAAAGGTAAGGAATACAAGATCAACCGCCTGCCAACAGAGCAGGAGTATTCAGATCTGCTGTTCGGCTGGCTGATTGAATGCGGTGTCACCAGTAATTCGGTGCTCTATGTGAAGGATGGCGTCACCGTTAGTATCGGGGCCGGCGGTCAGGATCGGGTGGGGATGGCGCAATATGCAAGGGACAAGGCGTATCGCAATTATTCTGACAGGATTTGCTGGGAGCGCTACGGCGTACCCTATAGTAATTTGAGTGATGACCACCAGCGCAAGGCGATCGATGAAGAGACGCTTGCCGCAAAGGGCGGCCTGGCCGGGTCCTGTATGGTGTCGGATGCCTTTTTCCCTTTCCGGGATGGGGTCGAGGTGGGACTGAGGGAGGGGATCGCGGCCGTGATTCAGCCGGGAGGGTCGGATCGTGATTTTGAAGTGATCGACGCCTGTAACGAGGCGGGGGCCGCAATGGTGTTCACGGGCCAGCGGTGTTTCAAGCACTGAGGAGTCTGTATGCTTTGCGAATGCTGTCAGCAAAATGAGGCCACGATTCACCTGACTCAGATGGTGGATAACCAATCACGGGAACTGCATCTCTGCGAGGGCTGTGCAGAGGAAAGCGGTATGAATGTGCAGAATGTGATGTCGATTCCTGAAATCCTTTTCGGGTTGGGGTCACCCGGCGCTTCTGCCAAGGAAAATGGTCAGACCTCGACCCGGAGCTGCCCGCATTGCCACATGCGGGATTGTGATTTTAAAAAAACGGCCCGTCTGGGATGTCCGCGATGCTATGAGGCGTTTGCAGAAGAACTCGGACCCATGCTCGCTGCCATGCACAAAGGAACGAAGCATGCGGGGAAAATTCCCGGCTGTTTAAAGGAAACGATCGCCAAGGCCGCCCTCTGCGAGGAATTGAATAAACAATTGGAGCGCGCCATCCGTGACGAAAAATACGAGGAAGCGGCGTTGTTGAGGGATCGTATCCGGGAGGCCACCCATGCGTCTGGATGATTTGATTCATCGTCCTGCGGCCTGGTTGACCTCGGAAGGCCCTCCGGGGATTGTGGTGAGCAGCCGGATCCGATTGGCACGTAATATTGAGGGATTGGCTTTCCCGGGTTGGGCCGGGGATGAAGAGTGTGTGCGAATCCAGGCGCAGGTGTGGGAGATGCTTCAAGGGGTGAGCGGACTCTCCCCTTGTCTGGCGGTTGATATGGCGTCGCTGAGTGCGGTGGATCGTGACTTTTTGCGTGAGCGCCACTTGATCAGCAATGATCTGGCGCAGAAATCCAAAGGCAGTGGGGTGGTGATCCGTGCGGATGAATGCCTGAGCGTCATGGTGAACGAGGAAGATCATCTGCGTCTTCAGGCATTGCGTAATGGTTTGCAGTTGAATGAGTTATGGGCTGACGTCAATGAACTTGATACTCAGATAGAGCAGCATGTCCGGTTTGCGTTTTCACCCGCCCTGGGATACCTGACGGCCTGTCCCACGAATGTCGGTACGGGCCTGCGCGCCAGTGCCATGCTGCATGTGCCCGGTTTGCGGCTGATCAACGAAATTGACCCCATTATCAAGGGACTTACGAAAATCGGGCTGGCGGTGCGGGGCTTGCAGGGGGAAGGGACTGAAGCGTCCGGAAACATGTTCCAGATTTCAAACCAGATGACGCTGGGTGAATCGGAACCCGTGATTATTGACCGGTTGGCCAGGATTGTCACGGAGGTGGCCCAGCATGAGGCCAATGCCCGGATCCGGCTTCAAGAGCAGCGCGGGGCCGCGATTGAGGATTTTGTAGGACGGGCCTACGGGGTTCTGAGTCATGCCCGGGTTTTGAATTCGCGCGAAGCCCTGGATATGTTGTCTGCGTTGCGTTTCGGCTGTGAACTCGGTATAATTTCAAATTTGAAACTTCCGGACTTGAATAGGCTGGTTCTTTATTCGATGCCGGGACATTTGCAAAAATCAGAGGGGCGCCTCATTCCGCCGGATGAGCGGGATTATGTGCGTGCCCGATTAGTGAGAGAGACCGTTCGACAGGCGTCGATGTAAACGATGCCCTGCCGATATCAGCAGGAATCATGACTTATGGATAATTCAGGAAATTATACACCGCGGGCCAAGCAAGTGATCCAAATTGCCCGGACCGAGGCGGATCGGTTTAATCACGCCTATGTCGGCACTGAGCACCTATTGCTTGGTCTGGTGGCGCTTGGGCAGGGGGTGGCGGTTACCGTGCTTGAGCGGATGGGGATCTCGCTGGAGTCACTGCGCCTTGAAGTTGAAAAAGCCGTGGGGCAGGGACCGGAAACAAAAACGGCGGGGAATGTCCCGTTTACTCCGCGTGCTAAGAAGGTGTTGCAATTGGCGACGGCCGAGGCTCGCGCCCTCCAGCACACCTATGTGGGAACCGAGCATATATTATTAGGCCTCTTAAGGGAGGGGGAAGGGGTCGCCGCCCAGGTGCTCCGGACGCTGAACGTGGATCTTGATACCACGCGTATCGAAGTGATGCGGGAACTGGATCCGAATTATGAGCCCGGTGAAGGGGAGGAGCCGCCTGAGCCCGGTGCCAAGCAGCCCAAGCAGGAGCAGACGGACAAGCCGAAGACTCCCGCGTTGAATGCGTTTGGCCGTGACCTGACAGAACTCGCCCGGAAGGGAGGCTTGGACCCGATGATCGGGCGGGAGTCCGAATTGGAGCGATGCATACAGATTCTCTGTCGCCGGACCAAGAATAATGCCGTCCTGCTGGGGGAGGCCGGGGTCGGTAAGACGGCGATTGTGGAGGGATTGGCCCAGGTGATTGTGAGCGGGCTCGTACCCGATATCCTGCGCAGCAAACGCGTGATCGCCCTGGATCTGGCCCTGATGATTGCCGGGACGAAATACCGTGGTCAGTTTGAAGAGCGGATCAAGGCGGTCATGGAAGAGATCCGGCGCACGGGCAATGTGATCCTGTTCCTGGATGAAATTCACACCATTGTGGGTGCGGGATCTGCCGAAGGGACTCTGGACGCTTCGAATATTCTCAAGCCGGCTCTGGCACGCGGCGAGCTTCAGTGCGTAGGGGCCACCACGTTGAATGAGTATCGGAAATATATCGAGAAAGACAGTGCGCTGGAGCGGCGGTTTCAAACGGTGCAGGTAAATGAGCCGAGCGTGGATGATGCCATCCGGATCCTCAAGGGAATCCGGCACAAATATGAGGAGCATCATAATGTCAAAATTACGGATGAGGCCATTGAGGCTGCCGCCCGTCTGACTGACCGGTATTTGTCGGGGCGACACCTGCCCGATAAGGCCATCGATACCATTGATGAGGCGGGGGCCCGGGCCCGGATTGCCGCCACCACCCGATCCCCTGAACTCCGGCGGAAAGAAGCGGCCATTGAGAAAATCAGGATTGAGAAAGAAGCGGCGATCAAGGGACAGAAATTTGAAGAGGCCGCCCGGTTGCGGGACCTGGAACGGCGCGAACGCGAAGAGCTTGAGGGTAGCGTGAAGAAGTGGCAGGAGGCCGCTAAGAAGAAAAAAGTCAAAGTCACTGATGAAGAGGTGATGGCGGTCATTTCCAAGTGGACGGGGGTTCCTCTCAAGAAAATGGAGGGGAAGGAGTTGGCGCGCCTGCTTCAGATGGAAGCGGAATTGGAAAAGACGGTCATTGGGCAAAAGGAAGGCATTGTCACCATTTCCAAGGCGTTGCGACGGTCCCGGGCGGATCTCAAGGATCCCCGGCGACCTATCGGCTCCTTTGTGTTCCTCGGCCCCACCGGTGTCGGGAAGACACTCCTTGCCAAAACACTGGCTGAATTCATGTTTGATGAGGCGGATGCGCTGATTCAGTTGGACATGTCGGAATATATGGAGAAGTTCACGGTCTCCCGCCTGGTGGGCTCTCCGCCGGGGTACGTGGGGTATGAAGAGGGGGGCCAACTTACGGAAAAAGTCAGGCGGCGTCCCTATTCCGTGATCCTGTTTGATGAGATCGAGAAGGCCCATCCTGATGTCATGCATATGTTGTTGCAGATCATGGAGGAGGGGCGTCTGACGGATAGCGCCGGGCGACATGTTGACTTCAGAAATACGGTCATCATTCTGACGACCAATCTCGGTTCGGATTTTATCCGAAAGGGAGGGCTCGGCTTTACGGAATCAAGTTCCGTGATGAATTACGAGACCCTGAAGGCGCGGATGCTGGATGAAGTGAAGCGGACATTTAAACCCGAATTCCTGAATCGCATTGATGAAATTGTCGTGTTCCGCCAGTTTGACAGGCCGGAAATGTTCCGGATCCTGGAATTGGAGATCTCGAAGGTGACGGCACGTCTTGACCGCAAGGGCATTCATCTGGTGATGACGCCCGAGGCTCAGGAATTTTTGCTCGAAAAGGGATTTGATCAGGCCATGGGGGCCCGTCCCTTACGGCGGGCCGTTCAGCGTTATCTCGAGGATCCTCTGGCTGAAGATATTTTGCGGGGCGACTTTGCTGGCGCAGACAAGGTCTCCGTGGTCAAGACGGATGGCGGATTGGTGTTCAAAGCCGTTCCCGGCAAAAAGGTGAAAGCCACCTGACCCTTTGTGGAGTCTGGATTGGGGAGCATACCGTGTTCGAGACACTCACGCATTCATTAGAGTCGGTTTTTAAAAAACTGCGGGGATATGGCCGGCTGACAGAGCCGAATATCCGTGATGCCATGAGGGAAGTGCGGATGGCCTTGCTGGAGGCCGACGTGAACTTCGAAGTGGCACGCGACTTCATCACACGGGTGAGTGAGAAATGCGTCGGGGAGGAAGTGCTGCACAGCATCACACCCGGTCAACAGGTCATCAAGCGCGTGCATGATGAGCTGGTGACACTGCTGGGCGGGGCGAAAAATCGACGCCTGGAATTGAATCCGAAGCCGGCGCCGGTCATGCTGGTCGGGTTGCACGGCTCCGGGAAAACCACCACTTCCGCCAAGCTGGCGGCGCTCTGGAAGAAAGACGGCAAGAATGTCCTGCTGGTCGGCGCTGATATCCGTAGGCCTGCCGCGGTCGATCAACTGCGGGTCCTGGCCCAGCAAGTGGGGGTGGATATGTTGGCCCCCGAGCCGGGTGAAACCGTGCCCGCGCTGGGCCGTCGTGCGTTAGACAAGGCTGAAGCCACCGGGCGCGATGTGGTGTTGTTTGATACCGGCGGGCGCTTCCAGATTGATGATGAACTGGTCCGGGAACTGACGGACTTGCGCGAAACCGTCAGGTGCCACAATACCGTTCTGGTAGTGGATGCGGCTATCGGGCAGGAGTCGGTACATGTCGCTGAAGTCTTCCACAAAGCCCTTGATCTCAAGGGCCTGATTCTTACCAAGCTTGACGGAGATGCCCGGGGTGGTGCGGCCCTGTCGATTCAAAGCGTGACGGGCTGTCCCATCCTCTATACGGGCGTGGGGGAACGCATCGGGGAACTGGAGCCGTTTTATCCCGAGCGCATGGCGTCACGGATTCTGGGAATGGGCGATATTCTGAGTCTGGTGGAAAAAGCACAGGAATCCGTTGACTTCTCCCAGATGGTGGAAATGGAAAAGAAGATCCGGAAAAACCGCCTGGATCTGGAAGATTTCCTGGGGCAGATTGCCCAGCTACGCAAGATGGGATCCGTGGAGAGTTTATTGGAGATGATTCCCATGGGCGGGGCCGTAAAAGCGAAACTCAAGGAAGCGGGTGGGGGCGAGGATTTTACCCGCTTCACCACTCGTGCAGAGGCCATTATCCGCAGTATGACGGTTCAGGAACGACGGCGTCCGGAGCTCCTGAATGCCAGCCGGAAAAGGCGGGTTGCCGCCGGGAGCGGGACCCAGGTTCAGGATGTGAATGAGTTGCTGAAACGCTTCGATCAGGCCCGTGAAATGACAAAACGGATGGGGTCGATGCAAAAGAGGTTGCGCCGCCGTTGAGAATGTGTAATAGTGCGCCGCTTTTTGAGTCTTGGCGACGAACCCCTTTTGGGGTTCGGGTCGTGTGTTTGTTAGGGAGGCATTGAATGTCAGTAAAAATTAGAATGACCCGTACGGGTGCGAACAAGGATATTTGTTATCGAGTGGTAGCCGCCGACAGCAGATCCCCTCGTGACGGAAAAAACCTTGAAGTTATCGGTTGGTATGATCCCAAGAGAAAAGGGATTAATTTCAATTTGAAGATGGATCGTATTGATCATTGGGTCAGCAAAGGGGCCCTCGTCAGCGACACGGTAAAAAGCTTGATCAAGAAGCACAAAGCAGCCTCTGCCCCGAAGGCATGAGTGATTCTGTGCCGCTGAGGATCGATGTGATTACCATCTTTCCGGGAATGCTGAATGGCTTTCTGGAAGAGAGTATCCTCAAGCGGGCAGCCCAAAAAGGGGCTGTAGTGTTTAATACGGTGGATTTGAGAAAATTTACCACGGATAGGCACCAGAGTACGGATGATCGTCCGTTCGGTGGGGGCCCGGGAATGGTGATGACGCCTGAACCGCTGTTTAAGGCCGTGGAGTCAGTTCGGAGCCCGGAAGCGCGCGTGATTTTGATGACGCCGCAAGGGGTGCGCTATGAGCAGGCCAAAGCCGTCGAACTGGCGCGAGAACAGCATTTGATTTTTATATGCGGGCATTACGAGGGTGTTGATGAGCGGGTGAGAACCCATTTGGCAACCGATGAGATTTCGATCGGGGATTACGTTCTGACGAACGGGGTCCTGCCGGCAGCGGTGGTAATAGACGCTGTGGTGAGATTGGTGCCAGGGGTGCTCGGAAACAGCCAGACGACGTGTGAGGAATCTTTCACGGATGGGCTGTTGGAATATCCGCAATATACGAGACCGCGTAAGTTCAGGGGACTGGATGTCCCCGAAGTCCTTGTCTCCGGAGACCATGAAGAAATTGGCCGGTGGCGCAGGGATCAGGCAGAGCGTCGGACGAGGGATAAAAGACCAGACTTGTTGAAGGTGAGGGAACTATGATCGCAAAAGCATTGGCCATGATTCATAAGGAAAACCTGCGGAAGGATGTTATGCCTTCCTTCGCAATCGGTGACACCGTTAAGGTGCAGGTTAAAATTCGCGAAGGCGCTAAAGAACGCATCCAGGCCTATACGGGCATCGTGATTGCACGGGATGGACATGCCGCGACCGAAACGTTTACGGTGCGCCGGATTTCGCACGGCGTGGGCGTGGAACGGATTTTCCCGGTTCATTCGCCGAATTTGGCCAGTCTTACGGTTGAAAGTTCCGGACAGAGCCGTCGCGCCAAGTTGTACTACCTGCGTGACCGCAGCGGTAAGAGCGCGAAGCTGCGTGAGAAGAACAAAGCGGACAGCTAAGGGTCCCCTTGCTTCAGTTTGAACGTCAGGCTTGGAGCCGTGGAGTATGCCGGCTGGCGGGCGTGGATGAGGCCGGCCGGGGTCCGTTAGCGGGCCCCGTCGTCGCCGCCGCACTGGTCTTCGACAGGGCATTTCTCGAGGCAGAGCAATATGCGCGCCTCAAGTCAGTCAATGATTCTAAGCGTCTCACGCCCCGTGAACGCGATTCCCTTTTTGCTGTTTTAACGGAGGCCTGCCCCTGCGTGTATGGCGTCGGGGTGGCCGATGTGGCCGAGATCGATTCCTTGAATATCCTTCGGGCCACGCATCTGGCCATGGCGCGGGCCCTTGAAGCCATTAGTCCCATCCCGGATTTCGCGCTGGTAGACGGCTTGCCCGTTCCGGGGCTTCCTTGTCCTTCCCTGTCGATTATTCAGGGAGATGGGCGATCCTTGAGTATTGCCGCCGCCAGTATCATTGCCAAGGTTACGCGTGACCGCATGATGTTGGTTCTTGATCAACACTATCCTCAGTATGGATTTTCCCGGCACAAAGGATATGGAACCCGGGCGCATATGAAGGCGCTACTGGATAATGGTCCCTGTCCGGCTCACCGCCGATCGTTTCGACCGGTTCAGGAGGCATTGCGGTTACATGGGGCGGAGGGGGGCATGTGAAATTTTCGATGCCGTTTCATCTTAATACCGGCCTGTGGGGAGAGGATCAGGCGGCCGTATTTCTCGAAAAGAAAGGGTACAAAGTGCTGAGCCGCCGGTTTCGCGTGACGGCCAGGGATGAATTCGACTTGATCACTCGTTTCGGTGAAACCCTTGTATTCGTCGAGGTGAAGACGAGGAAAACAGAGTTGTTTGGCCGGCCTGCGACGGCCGTGGACCGTGCGAAGCGCCATCATCTTTCCCGTGCGGCGGTGCGCTACCTTCAGCGCGTGAAGCAACCGGTGAATTTCAGATTTGATGTGGTGGAAGTGGTGGGCGAGAACGACGGCCCGGAGCCGGTCATCCGTCACATCGAATCGGCGTTCACTTTGGATCGCTGCTATGTCCTGCCGTGGTGATGGGGGGTGTGACGTCACACAAAAGCTGGAGGATAAATCTGATTTTTTATGCCTTTGTGATTGCGCTCCTGTTCAAGTTTGATATATTCCGCCCCTTCGTATTGATGAAGCGCCCATCGTCTATCGGTTAGGACACCAGGTTTTCATCCTGGTAAGCGGGGTTCGACTCCCCGTGGGCGCGCCACTTCAATATCAACCAATAAAATCAATGGTTCCGTAACAGTGGCACTGAAGTGCTGTCAAAAAGCATAACGGTAATGCATAACGTGAAGCCCGAAATCCCCTTTGTTTTCTACATCTACCGATGTCACGAATAGAGGGGTGGCGTGAGGGGTGCCGTGATATGCTCCGACGCCTGATCGCGCCTCCAGATGCCCTGTATCGAACCACGCACATGTTTATTTGGGGGGTATCGGCCAGACACGGCGCCGGAGATCCAGCCCGTAACCTGCCATGCCTGGGGATCGTTCCCACCCAAGTCATCAGTTCGCCGGGAACGTGGTGTCATGTGCAGGGTCGTCTGCCTGTAAATAAACCAACCGACGTGTCCTGAAAATCAACCTCCACATATTTTACAGGGGATACCTTCGTCAGGCTGACAGAACCGGCCTTTGGAGTTCTTGTAATACCGGCAGCTCTTGTTGTGCCGCTTGTGGCTGGATGTGGTCATCCAGTAGCCTGTCTCAACTTCGGCTTTGGAACCAGCGACCTCCTTCCCTGCTTTGCCTGAATCCACCGGGGGCGTTGTATCCTGACCATAGGATATCCCCAAGAACGCCGCCACCACTACCGCAAACAGAACCATTTTCAGACTCTTCATGACTTCATCCTCCTTTTATAGGTTTCCTCACCACATCCCCATGGCCTTATTGGTCTCCACCTGATCCCGCATATCCGCCGGGAGGCCACCAAAGAACTTGAGACCGGTCTGCCGTTCGATCTCGGCAACACTGACCAAATATTGGGAGGGTGCCTCTATGCCGGTGACTGACTGTGGCATGATAAAGGCCAGCACCCGAGGACGCCCATGCTCCTCCTCGACCAGGATCTTGTAGCAAGCCTCTGGAATCTCTACGCCGCATTGCAGGTGACGGGGATGGGCGCCGAAGACGGGGCCGTCAATAACCCACACCTGCCCGTACCTCTGGGCATACCCTTTGATTTCCGTCTGCTCCAGATGTTCCCAGACCCGACGGTTGAGGCTGGGGCTCTGGGGGATGATGTTGCTCATGAGGAAGGTCTCCAGTTGAGCCTGTTCACCGTAGCACAGGGCAATGGCATAATTCGGGGCCATGTGTCCCCGGTCATAGCCGCTGCCTGAATAATCATGCTGGCATATCCTCGCACTGGTCCGCGTATCAACTTGGAAACCCTGGGGCCGTGGCGGGGCCTGTAGGCTGGTGACCTTGAACAACCGATAACAGGCCCACACAGGATCCTTCTTGGCTTCGCAGTACCCTACCAGGTAGCCGGTATTGGTCAGGACAAGGATCGGATCATGAAAGACAGGCTGGGGTTCAGGGGCGCCTGCATAGCTGTAGGGGCCACCCCATGACAGCGGGGAAGTGTTCGGGGAAGCCGGAGCAGACCGTGGCCCAGATGTCGTACCCCCAGACGAGAACAGCGGAGGAATCAGGAAGACGGCGGCACAGACAATAACAATGACCAGGCCAATGAACAGAATCCACAGGAGGATGAGGGACATTCGTCCCATGGTGCCTCGTTGTTTCATGGATCGGAGCATCCCATAAATGATGATGACATTCAATTGGCATGAGTCAGTATGCTGTTGGCGGACGGCCGGTATGGCACTCTCGGTCTGATAAGCCGCAGCCCTCCGCCTATCTGACCCCCAGAACCTGGTAACCACCCCCTATGTCCGGCCACCACGGGCTCCCACGGGCATCATTTTCGGGATCCATATCAACACCCACGCCACCCCCGGAATGGCATAGATCGCCCGTCCTGGCAGAGATCCACTGCGTCCCGGCCGCCGACTTGCCCAGGAAGTTATCAATAGACACGCCGAAGGGCATCAAGCAGCCCGTAGGAGGGGCTGCGGGTAACTCCCGCCATGCATACCCAGATTGTCCACATTCACCACGGGAAACCGTTGACACCCTCCGGCCCCAGCGGTACGGTTCCGGGTGTGGTAAGTGGCCATGAAGACGCTTACTGTTTACTGGAGGATTGGACGACGACGGAATAACTGATTTGACAACAATTTAATGCGTCGTACGCATTATCGTTTCGGCCGAGAACTAGCACTTTTCAGCATTTGCAGAGACGAGACATGTGGAGACGCACCCGCTATGGGGTGCGGCTCCTTGTCTTGTTTTTCTGCAATGGGGTGTGCTAGCCCTTCGGCTGAGATTCAAGCTTGGAGTCCGTACCCCTCTTTTTTGGGGCTGACTTCTGAGATGAGAATCTTCTCGGGCAGACAGGAGACAGCCTCGATCATGAAAGCATTGCACGCCGGCTACGTATCTGAAGCGGTTTGGAAGGCCGTTCAGAACAAGCAACTGGCACCGGACTTGGACTGGCAGGACGTGCTCACCAGGCTCAGCCACTTTGTGATTGATCACGATGTGGGTGGTGTCGGTGTCCTGCCGCCCGAACTGGCCGTGCTGGAGAACATCCTCTGCCGTGGCCTACCCACCTTGCCTTCATTATATGTTGAGAAGAAACTCGAACGCTTGGCCGGGCTTACAACGTGCGAGATTCGTGGTGACAAAGGCTACGCAGAATATGCCTGTGAGTTCAATGCCGATCACGCCACGGAACTCAAGCCACTGTTGGAACGTGCTTTTTGCGTAGTGGCTCCCGAAGGCAGAATTGAAGCATCACCTGGATTTGCATTGCCAGAATTTGGCAGTGGGGAGGATCGAGGGGAATTTGATAGTGGTGCCGAACGAACTTTTTGGAACGGCCCATTGACGCAACTGCTTGGTCCCGCTGGTATGCAGCTAGTGATGAAACAACGGGAATTGAGCACGATAGCCGGTAATGGCTTTGTTGACCAAAGAACAGATTTCTCGATGGAGCTCCCTGGCAGCGTACAAGGTCAGGTGCCCTGTGGTATTGTGTTTGAGGTCGACGGCCCGTCGCACGAACTGGAACCGAACGTAATTGGGGATAATAACCGTGACAATGCCTGTACGCATGCAAAGTGGGCTCTCACCTATCGACAACGGCTATGGCAGGGAACTCAGGCCGCCGATCCAATAACCACGAATCATCCTGGTGTCGCCAGAATATTGACACATCCCTATCTGACCCGCCTCAAGCAAAACGTTGATGCACCACTTGTGCACGATCCACTTGGTTCCCGTGCTTTGCTCTTGGCGTTGTTTCCATTCGCTGTTGCCCGTATCCAGAGAGTAATACTTGAACTTGTGCGCGGCGGTGTGCTGTCCTTTGACGCACCGGTGTGGCATCTGGCAATTATTGACCGCGATGGTTTGCCTGGATGTGGGAAAACGGCAGCGAAAGATCTGCGAAGATGGCTACGTAAACTC
Organism: bacterium; assembly: GCA_037128595.1. Classification (NCBI taxonomy): domain Bacteria; species bacterium. The sequence goes on along the minus strand of JBAXWB010000009.1, from coordinate 62,590 downwards.
TGGGCAATCTACCGGCCTGGATGTTCTGTACCGCACATAACCATTTGCGAAATCTCTCAATGGTCATCTCCTAACGAGTTCCCACTTTACTTCGACGCTGTTTTGGATATTTCGGTGCAACTACGCTACGGGGTCACACTTTCCTCTCTCCCGGCGGGACATGCATTGGACGGGGTGCCACGAGTAGTTGTTCGGTCAGATTACTATAACACCGACCCATGCCACCGGCTTACCTTCAGCGACCCACTGACTCCCCAGATAGAAGGTAGTACGCTGGAAAACCAATTAACTTTCTTTCTTCAAAACATATTCCGGAAAGTTGATTTTCGTCAAAATCAGACTGAAATAATTATGCGGGCTCTCAAGGGAGAATCCGTCATTGCACTTCTTCCTACGGGTGCCGGAAAATCCCTTACCTACCAGTTACCAGTCATGCTGCAAAACGGCATGGCGGTTGTAATTGATCCTCTCAAAGCGTTAATGAAGGATCAAGATGACAGCCTAAAAGCAATTGGTGTGTCCTGCTCAGCCTTCATAAGTTCAGCCATCTCCGCAAAAGAAAAAGCCCTTAATACAAAACTTATGCAGAAAGGGTGTTTCAAGTTTGTATTTGTCACACCCGAAAGGTTCATCATTCACGAATTTCGAAATGCGTTAAAGGAAATACGCGACCAGGGGAATGTCCATTTCGCATACGTTGTGGTGGACGAAGCGCACTGTGTTTCTGAGTGGGGCCACGATTTTCGAACGGCCTATCTACGACTTGGGGCAAATGCTCGAACATTCTGTGTTACCCGCATGAAGACACTGCCATTTCTTGCGCTCACTGGAACCGCATCCTATGAGGTGCTTGATGATGTCCACACTGAACTGGGATACAGAAAAGATGCTAATATCTCAGTCCGTCCAGAAAAGATGGGGCGGGATAATCTAAAGTACCGTGTAGTAGCTCTATCTCCGACGCCAGTCATTCCCATCGGCGCAACAGAAGGGAGTGTCAGAAGGCAGATTGGTCTGGCGAAATTGGCACAAGTCCCAAAGGTCGTTGACGCCATCACTCATACTTTGAACGACGTTGAGGTCTCGTCCTTCTTGAATGCTGACAACGGATCCGGATTAGTTTTCTGCCCCCATACGAAGAATGTGCATGGTGCCCAAGATGTTTGCAGAGCATTGCAAACAGCCTATTCTCCAGTTCAAGCTAAGCTTGGTGTTTACCATGGGTCGCCCGGGGAACACCACGGCGCAGCTGCATTTGATCCCACTCAAATCCATGATTACTTTAGAAAAGGTAAACTCAAAGTCTTGTCTTGCACTAAGGCATTCGGCATGGGCATTGATAAGCCTGATATACGATTTACCTTACATTACAACATACCGCCATCAATAGAATCCTTTTATCAGGAAGCTGGGCGCGCAGGGCGTGACGGTAAAGATTCACAATGCTGGATCCTTTATGCTGGAACTAGAATGCCGAATAGTGACCATAGTTTGGACTATTCCCTAAACCATTCATTTTACACAAATACCTTCCCTGGCGCGCAGATTGAAGAAACCAAGATATTTGCGATGCTTGATGAAAATCTGGTACCGGGACATTCAGCGCTCAAAACTATCGCCAACATATTGTTTGATAAAACCGGCACGGATTATTCGATTGGACTCCACCATACGGACAATCTGCATCGCATCTACATCAATCAAGACGGCCACCCAACGTCCAAGGTTTATGTCACACTTAACTCGACCGGGGCTTTTACCTGTGGCACGCTAAATCCATTTCCTAATCATGAAACAGTTACCCAGCTAGTAGTCGACTGGTTGGTAGAAAACAAACCACTCAACACTACCTGGGAAGACCGCCTATTCCACGCCGAGCCTATTGGCGCCGGTATTGAGAAAATTCTTGAAGGATTAGAAACCGGCGTTGGCTATGTTGTATGCCTTTCCTTCGAAAATGAATACCTCGAGAAAATTGCGAATGCTATTGGCAAGCATATCGATTTGGTACGGGACGACTTTAGTTACGCAGCAGACGATGACACCTTCGTTCGAAATTTGATTGGATTTGGGAACCACTTCCATGCAATTGCAGCCCCACTGCAAAGCAGAATCAAAGAGGTGTTTCCAAAGATTAGGCTCCAGGAACATACTTTCCGCGCTATCTACCGACTGACCATTCTGGGCGCTGTGGACGACTTTGAAGTTGATTATAAAAACAAGACGATCACAGCTTGGTTGACACCTCTTCCGCGCGGCGGCTACAAAGAAAAACTTCGTGAGTATATTCAACGCTATGACTCAGCAAAAGTGGAGCACTATTCGGATATTGCAGCGCAATGTAATTACAATACCGAGTTGCGTTGCTGCCTACACGCACTCATCGAATTTGTCTATACGCATTTTGCCAAACAGCGCGAAACGGCGTTGACTATTATGGAGCAGACCACTGTCCAAGGGATAATGAATCCCGCTGACTTTGCTGTCACCGTCGCTAAGTTTTATGATTCAAAGTATCTCCCCTTTTTGCGTCCTTATTTACACAACTATACGACTGATCTCGTGTTTGAAAGATGCGAATACACATCAGGATACAGAGTTAAACTTGATGACTTACTGGGTGCCTGTAACCGCCTACTTCCCGAAAATCCGGATAACGCAGCTTTCCACGCAATGCGCGCATACGCCATTGCCCTGATGGGATATCCGACCCAAGACGTTAAAAGCGAAATTGATTTAGCCGTGTCGTGTTTTGAGAAATACCATAATTGGAGCCGCCGAGATAAATTGACGTTTCTTGCCCGTCTCCGAGACTATGTTCTAGCTGTAAATCCCGCCAGTACTCGAGCATTTGATACCGCCATTATTGAGGATCACGCAAAGTGGATACATGGTTTCAATATGGATACAGGGGAGGTAATGCAGAATATATCGAATCTTTGAACAAGAATGACCAATGATCGTGAGAACGGAGAGCTACCATGGCAGATGAGCATAAGGATGTATTTTCACAGGCGCTTATAAATCTCGAACAAGAACTCGCCGCGTTCGGCAGTGTTCAGAAGGCTTTAAAAGGCGCACATGATGAATTGATCAAAGCTGAAGAGGAGTGGGCACAGCTCACTAAAGAACAGCAACAAACGGCGGTAGAATTGGTGAGCTCAACAAAAGATGCTATCGCCGCTACACATGCAGTCACTTCGCAGACGGAGGCGCTTGCGGGTGCCTTGATCCCATTGGCCAAGGCTATTGAACAGGTTAATTTCCCGATGCGTCTCGACAAGATAGATTTGGGTATTTCAACCCAGGCGTCAACGATGGCGACGTTTCAGGGTGCCATTGATCGTGGGTTCAGCAGTGTCTGTGCTGAGGTGGATAAGAACGGGAAGACCATGGCGGATGGATTCACCGCAGTAAGTGAGTCACAGGTAGCCGCTCGTAAGCGGGATGTCATGATGACGGCGTTACTGGTCATCAACACCTTGATATTGACAGGCTTGGGTGTTTTTTACTTTATCCATAGAGTCAAGGCAGCAGGCATGTGAATCAACGGCTGAAGAAAGCTGAGCTTGAAGTCCGCGCCCCTTCTTTTTTGGGAACGATTGACATGATGTACCATAAGAATGAGAACTCTCGGCAGGAAAGACCCGAGATTGAACTGAAACCTTCACAGGCGTCTACCTTTGATCGTCTATTGGCATTCCTTAAATCACCAGACGAAAGGTGCTTTATTCTCAAGGGATACGCCGGTACGGGGAAGACATTTCTGATCAAGAAGGTAGTAGAATGGCTTGTTGCATCTCACCGAGGCTTTGCTCTCATGGCCCCAACTGGCCGTGCGGCGATGGTTCTTCGGCAGCGGGTTCAACATCCTGCGTTTACAATTCATAAGAGTATCTACACACTTGACCGACTCCGTGAATTTGAAGACTCGGATCACGACTTCAAATATTATTTTGCTGTCAGGGACATTGCTGACCGTGAGGCCGATCTCGTCTATATTGTGGATGAATCCTCGATGTTGTCAGATGTCTATTCCGAAGGAGAGTACCTTAGATTCGGGTCGGGAAGGCTGCTGAAGGATTTAATAGAGTTCTCAAAAGTTCAGTCCGAACATATCCGATCCAAAATAATATTTGTGGGTGACCCTGCCCAGTTGCCACCCGTAAATAGTCGGGTATCCCACGCACTGGATGCCACTTACTTGGAAAATGCCTTCGGACTTAAGTCGGTGGGGGCCGTTCTCACCGATGTGGTTCGCCAGGAGGAGGGTAGTCTCCTGCTGTCCAATGCAACGGAAATTCGGACCTCGATTGCTGACCAACTCTTCAACCGGTTTGAGCTCACCTTTGGTGAAGATACTCAACTCGGTTCATCTCGCGACGTCGTGCCTTACTGTTTTGAATCAGGAAGCTTGCGACCACGTGAGGATACCATTGTAGTAACTTTTCGCAACCGCACGGCCTTGGATTATAACAAACTCTTGCGCGGACACTCTTATGGGGGGGGAGGTGACCAAGCACCGCGAACAGGAGATCGTTTTGTAGTCACTCAGAACAACGCAGCATTTGGACTTCTTAACGGAGATTTTGTTGAAGTAGTAACTGCGGCAAGCGATGTCGAAACCCATCGGTGGCGTGACGCCGAACTCACATTCCGCGATGTCCAGATTACCTATACGGATCCTGATGGGCACCGCGTAATGAAACAATGCAAGATTATTGATTCACTTCTTCTGGCCCCAGAGCCGGGATTGACAAAAGACCAATACAAAGCGCTCTATGTCGATTTCAAGATTCGGAATGATAACCTCAAACCTAACACAGAAGCATTCAGGTTGGCTTTAGGAAGTGATCCGTATTACAACGCGCTACGCGTGAAATATGGTTACGCGATTACCTGTCATAAAGCCCAGGGTGGAGAGTGGCCGAGAGTTGTGACGATATTCGAGGGGTGTCATGGATGGACCACCGAGCCCGCATTTCGTTGGATGTATACGGCCATCACTCGAGCAAAGCACCAACTTCTGGCCGTTGATCCTCCGGTTTTCAAACCGTTCCCGATGCCACTATGCGTACCGGATATTATCGAGCCAGCTCTTGCTAACTCACAGTACGTACTGACCCAAGAAGAACTCACTCAACATCAATTTCCAGAGGAAAGTCCATTTCTGATTGCCTATTTCAAAGGCATGACCCAAGTTCTGGCACCTACGGGAATCAAGATCACATCTATTGAACACGGTCAATTCTTTGAACGGTACACGCTGACCAAGGAAGCTGAATCAGTAACATTGGATTTCTATTACAAAGGGAATGGCGTATTCACAGGGAACCACCGACTGTGCCGCGTTCAGAAGCCGGGTGATCTGCTAACTGAGATCGAGAACAAACTCCAAAATATTCATCCGATTTATGAAAATGAACCGGAAAAACCTTTTCCAGCTCCTCCAGTCGGCCGCGAGTTTCTGTCTGAAACCTACGTTGCCCTCAAAGCGAGTGCCGCTCGTTACGGCGTTTCTATTCATTGGGTGAAGCACGGTCCATGGTCAGAGCGGTACTGTTTTCAGAAGGCGGGGGCCAAGGCTTTGATTGATTTCTATTATAACAAACGATGGATATTCACAGCTTCAAGTGTGGTCGGCGACAGTTCGCCGGATATTGTTGCGGCCGTTTCGGGACTACTGAAACCCGAGTACTCGGAGGCATAGCCATGGACTATGACAGTAAACAGGTGTCAACCCTCAGAAAAGAAGGCCGATTGGATGAGGCTCTCGAAATTGGCCGTGAACTATTCAAAGCTGATAGTTCCGATTATTTGGTAGTCCGCGCACTGGGTTGGGTATTGTATGACCTTGCCAAACGTGCCCTTTCCAATAACGACGTACCAATGGCGAAAAACATGGTTGCTGAACTGGATTCGTTATCCCTTGGGGCTGATGACCAACTGCTCGCATCGAAGAGGGATGCCATGCGAAAAAGGACAGAGCCTGGAAGCGAAATCCTAACAGAAGCACGGGTTGCCGCCAAAAACGATAACCACGTAAAGGCTTTGCAACTTTACCGACAGGCCGTAAAGGATATACCCACCTCCGTCGATGCCCATACTGGACTTGGGTGGGAGATCTACAGGGCACTCGCGCTACTCCTCAAAGATGAGAATGTCCCCATCAATAAGATTCGATCATTGTTGAGGGAATACGCGACCCTGTCCCTTATCGAAAAGCCTGGCTTGCTTCACTCACTGGTATTGACAATTGCCATTCGCGTTGCTGATCAGTTCCCTCAGTTTCCCGGATTCGTGCGATGGTGGAATATTGCAAATCTCCGCCCAGAGGATTGGCTACACACAACAGGAAAGGACGGTCAGGAATATGACGCACTCGCTGAACGTTTGGCGGAAACCCTGTATAAGTCAGTAAAGGCGGGCGATAACACACAGGACATGCCGTGGATTACTGATTTCGTGAAGCAAGCATTAGATCGCTGTCCGAATCATAAATGGCTTCCTTACCATTACGGGAAGTTGCTGGTGCATCAGGCTCGACATGGCGAAGCCAGAAAATTCGCCATCCCGATCATCAGGGACAATCCACACAAGTTTTGGGCTTGGGATCTGCTGGCTAGTACATTTGAAAACGATGAGACAACATTACGAAAAGCTTGTCTCTGCAAAGCGTTAATGTGCAGGGAGAGAGACGAGTCATTTTTGTGCAACGTCATGCAGGATTTAGCCATGATAATGAAGGCAGAAGGTGAACTCCCTGAGGCCAAACATGAACTCGAGCGCTACCTAGCGGTTCGTGCGAAAAAGGGATGGAGAGTTCCAGAAGCGATTCAATCCATCCAATCTGAACATTGGTATTCGACCGTCAAACCAGCACACGACAACCGTGATTATTATGAAAAACACGCCCCAGCAGCAGGAGCTCTTCTCCTTGCGGACATTCCTTGGGTAAACGCTGTGGTAACTACACAGATCCAAGCTAACGCAGAGCATCCCGCCCACGCTTTCATCACTGTAAAGAAGGAGAAAGGACTGGTAGATGTTTCAGTTCGGCACACAGATTTCCTCGCATTGATTGGCGTAAAGAACGGAACACCAGTCATGGTGAAGGTTGACCATAATATTGTGCTCGCCCTTGAACCCCGTACTGGAGAGGCCTGGGATGTCTTTCCAAAGGAAATCGCGGTAATTAGCCACGTCAACCCCGGGAAAGGTCTTTCCACCATTTTGTTCAGCCTTGTTGATTTATGTGTTGCTAAACATGACATGCATGAAGGGTTGCAGGACTTGCCCGTTGGGACATTGTTGGAAGTTAGTGTTCAACTTGATCCGGTCCAACGTGATCCGGGAAAAAAGTTTTACAGACTGTTGTCATTTGACATTACTGAAAAGCATCCCGATACCAGTCTTTATCGCGAAGTTTCCGCAACATTTCACATGGACGAAGGACGTGATTTTGGTTTAGCGGACAATGCCTACGTTTCCCCGAAGCTTATTCAGGAACACAATCTTCATGATGGCGATATCCTGGATATTAACATCATCAGTGAAATCAATCCTCGAAGAAGGAGACAAAGTTGGCGTGTCATCGGTTTATCAAAGACAACGACACCACGCGCAGAAAAGATGCGTAATGAAGTTCGATGGTAATTGCGCCGCCCGCACTCATGGCCAAAATGCGGGAATTGGCGTAGACGCGTGATCATAGTATTTGGGTGAAGCATGGCAGGTGGAACAGAGTTTGATTTTCGGGAGGGATCGTTGTTCCTGTCCGGCCCTGGGCTGGGGGAATTGCGTTTGCAGTGGCATCCCGTCCCGACGGCTGACAGGCGGCAAGGCGAAGAGCGTTAATGAACAAGCAACCTGACGTATCTGTATATGACGAGGCTAAGCGCATAACCGCTGAGGACATACGCGAACTCACGGTTGCCACTCAGTCGGGACTCATAAGTAGCCCTGACCATCTCCGCCCTATTGCCATCATCCAACTCCCGGTCTGGCGTCAGGCGGCTGAATATGGCCTGGCTGATGGGCAATACCTAGACGGCATATGCCTCCTGGAGGGATTGAGTTGCGATCAAAACGTCGAGCAGGGCATCAAATTGATCACGATGGCGGCAGATCAAGGCCACATGAGAGCGCAAGACTGTCTGGGGTTCTGTTATGAAAAAGGCATTGGTGTCACAGAGGATATGGCCAAGGCGGTTGAGATGTATAGAAAGGCCGCTTCACAGGGTAGTGCTATAGCTCAATCCAGTCTGGGAGTGTGTCTTTGTCAGGGAAGGGGCGTAGCGAAGGATCCTGTCCAGGCGGTTGAATGGTTCCGAAAGGCGGCTGATCAGGGGCGTGTACAGGCAATAGGCAGCATGGCCGCTTGTTATCAAAAAGGGATTGGTGTTGAGTCTGATCCTATCTGGATGCTGGCGTGGTGCCGAAAAGCGGCTGAGCAAGGGTATTCACACTCGCAATACCACTTAGGGTGGTGTTACGAGTATGGGAAGACCGTTGAGCAGGATCTTGTGCAGGCCGCTGTGTGGTATCGCAAAGCGGCAGAACAGAATGACGTGGACGCGCAGGTCCACTTAGGGCTCCTCTATTTACGTGGTCATGGTGTTGAGCAAGATGGTGTGCAGGCAGAAAAATGGCTTAGTAAGGCGGCCAAGCAAGGGAATGCTGCCGCACAATTTGGTTTGGAGGGGTTGAAGAAACTTGATGCAGAAATTCAGCAATGGATAGATGACAACCCGAGACCGCTGTAAAAGTGCGGAATGACCATGAACACAAAGAATCAGCAATCTCACAAGGATCCGGCCTATGAAAAGGCCAAGCGCATAGCCGCTGAAGATGTAAGTGAACTCACATCGGCAACACGTTCCGGCATGATCAACAGTCCGGAATACCTCCGTCCCATCGCCATTGGTCAGCTTCCCATCTGGCAGGAGGCTGCTGAATATGGGATCGCGGATGGTCAATATCTGTACGGCATGTGTCTTCTGGATGGATTGGCATGTCCCCGTGACCAGAGAGAAGCGGTCAGATGGTTTCAACAAGCCGCAGACCAAGGGCATCTCACGGCCATAACGACACTTGGCATTTGTTACGAACAGGGATGGGGGGTTAGGAAAAACCCCGCACGCGCCGTTGTTCTCTACCGGAAGGCGGCCGATCGAGGCCTGCCATCGGCCCAGAACAATCTCGCCGGATGCTATTACTCAGGCGCTGGCGTTGAAAAAGACTATGGCGAAGCCGTTGCGTGGTTTCAGAAAGCGGCAGATCATGGGAATGTTAATGCCCAGTTCCAGTTGGGCCTCTGTTACAGATTGGGCCAGGGCATTGAAAGCGATATCGAACAGGCTGTGGAATGGTGTCGGTATGCAGCAGATCAAGGTTCAGACCGGGCTCAGTACCTCTTGGGGACATATTACAGCGCTGGATTAGGAGCCCCGTTAGACAAGGTCCTTGCATATTGCTGGTACATGAAGGCAGCCGAACAAGGTCTGGCACAAGCCCAATGTATAGTTGGTCTCTGCCTAATTAATGGCTGGGGTGTTGACAAGGATCATAGGCAGGCATTTTCATGGTTAAGAAAATCAGCAGAACAAGGATGGGCGGCAGGGCAATGGCGCTGCGGGTTATGTTATGAAATAGGCCAGTGCGTGAAACAGGATTTCCGGCAAGCCGTCCATTGGTACAAGAAGGCGGCAAAGCAGGGCTATTCAATCGCCGCCTTTCATCTTGCCAGTTGTTACGAGGCGGGGCGCGGAGTGAAGAAGAATGTCCGCCTAGCGAACAAATGGCGACCGAAACATATACAGGCATCCGACTCCACAGTTGAAGACTCAAATGATGGTGCAGAGGACCAGGAATAAACGTGATGCGTTGCTAACCGATGCTGAGAATAGCCCAGAAGCCCCTAAGTAAGGTTCCCACGGGTTCCCAGTGGCAAGTCGGACGGGGTGAATACCTATACAGCCATCCAGGTCAAAAGGGCATAGAGCCGAGAGTTTGCAGTCCTCCCGGCTCCCGCCTATGTTTCTCAGGCCGCAAACCGCCACCGTTCGCGGTCTATCCCAGCCTGCTTGTCGCTGATGACCTCCGTCCCGTGGATGTCATTCACCAGTTCAACGGCCCGGTAGAAGGCGGCATCCTTTAAGGCGGCGCCATCCCCGCGCAGGACGTAGCTGGTCTTGTCCTTGATCCGGCTACGGTTGGCCATGTAGTGATCCACCAGTTCGGTCACGCCGTTGTACAACCACCAGACAGTGCCCTTGAGCCAGGTCTTCTCCGTCCCTTGCCCATGCTCCAGGAGGTTCCGTAGGGCCAGCTGCTTGGATTCCCATATCTGGAAGGCGATGGTTTTCTTGGCGTTATCCAGCTTGTACTTCTCCGGTGATGGCCAGATGGACAGGATGAACTTCTCCAGGTCCCCCTCGCTGATGACCGTCTTGGCCATATGCTCATACGCCTGATGGACACCTGCCCGATTGGCATGGAGGCGGACGATCTGTTCCCGGATCTGATCCAGGTTCTGGGTCATTGCCGGCATATGCCGTACCTTGACCACGTCCCCCGTACCCAGGGAGGCCATGAGGGTGTTCTGGCATACCACACGGATGTTCGATGGTTGGATCAGGACATTGGTCTGCCCGTCATGGCCATTGGCCAGCAACAGGTACGACCGCAGTTCATCATCCCGCCCGATATTCACAGGCCCGTTGAACCTTGCCAGGATCCAGACGGTCTCTCCAGTGCCCAGAACTCCGGCTGTCTCGTATGAAGCAAGCCCTTCCTGGACGAAGTGATCGAAGAACTTAAACGCCTGCACGTTCTGCAATGGCTCAAAATGGCGACCAACCTTACCAATCACCTTCTTGTTGTCACTGCGAACGATGGCGAACTGACCGGGGACTTCCCCCAGTTTGGTCCCATCCTCCAGGGCGTAGAACGTCTGGTGCTTGGTTACTTCCCAGTTCATACCGGCCAGGACAATGGCTTCCTCACTGGTGGGCGGGTTTTGCAGGACGATTCCCTGTTTATGCCAGGGGACCTCCCGAACGCTAAAAAGGCTCTCGATATTTGCGGACATAGATTTTCTCCTATTTCTTGATGTAACAGTTCAGTCCCACGATCACAGGTTTCCCATCCACGACAGCCGTGGTGGCCATGTTCCCCCGACTGGAGGCAACGACCAGGGTCTTCCCCGACGCTGATGGCGTGGGAGTCTCCAAGTCGGCCGTAATCACCAGCCGCTTTCCCTCAATCTTCACGTCAATACTCATGCTTCCCTTTCCTTCCGGCCAATAACGGCCTTGGTTTGTTGATCTTCTAGATACGTAACCAAATCGCTCAATTCTCCGATCGCAACCTTCATGTGGTGGATCGCTTCCTCAATCTGCCTCCCGTCAGTCGCATCCTTGTCGAATGTGCTGGCGAGTTCAGAGGCTATGAAGTAGGCCAACGAATCACCCTGTGGCGCTAATGGCAGTACTTCGTTCTCAGGATCCCACTGGGCAGACACCAGATCATCGGGATACCCATCATTCACCAACTCGATCAGGGCATTGATGTTCATGCGTCAAACTCCACTGGTTGTTCTATTTTCTTCCAAAGCAGTGACGGTATAACCCGCCGCCATTTGTTGATTTCCATGTCCCTGTATGCTGACAACTCCGGGTACTTCTGGCATTGAGCGACCGTGGCCGCTTTCATGCGGTACGGAGACCCTGCCTCATTAGGGTGCCAGGGGTATTTGTAATCCATCTGGGTAGAGACCCACCCCCACGTATCATCCCACGTTGTCATCGGCGTCCTCTCCACAGACCGTGGTGGGAGGGCATTCAGGAGTTTCAGCGCCTGCCTGCCAATATCACCGCCCGGCCCGACGGCCATCAGTTCGTACCGAAAGCCGTCAATCTTGGCCGTTCTGACCGACTGGATCCCTCCATGCTTGATGATGTTCATGGATCAAACTCCACCAGTCCGGATTCCCGGAATGACAGGAATCGACGGGTATTCCCCGGACTTAACCTGCCGATAACGACATGATCCAATACCTTGATCCCAATGAGTTGTCCGGCCTGGATCATTTGCTTTGTCAGCTTCACGTCTTCCGTGCTGGGCGTACTGTCCCCACTCGGATGATTGTGAACGAGGCACACCGCACTGGCATTGACCTCAATGGCTTTCCGGAATATCTCCCTGGCATGAACCAGCGTGGAATCTATTATGCCAATGGTGACGATCCCGCCGGCAATCAACCGGTTCCGGGCATTCAGGCAGAGCACCGTAAAGGCTTCCTGCCCGTACCCAGCCTGTTCCTCACATGCTTTATAGGCATCCTCCGGTGTCCTGACGAACACATCGGTCGTTTCCGGGGCCGGCTGCATGCAGAAGCCCAGGAAGAAGTCAGATCGTTTTTTCATAGTTTCCTCATGTGAACATTGCGATTAGTTTCAATTCGTACGCGGGAATGGGGCTTTCCGGCCTATCCCGCTCCCGTTCTCGCCAGGATCCCGACGGGAGTCCTGACAGCAAATCCGCCGCACAGCCATAGCAGTGGGCACCCTTTGTCTTCAGGAAGCCGCCGCATCCGCCCTTGCAGGGATGGATGAATCGGCCTCGTGGCCTTCTTCGCCACCATGTACGGCTCATTGAGTCCTCCTCCCCTGATCGGCGTACACGATGCCGTCCCCGAAACCCAATGCCTGACGGCAGGCTTCGAGGGTGGTGCCCGTGGTAGCCACATTGTCTACGAAATAGAAGACCGTGTTGGTAATGGTCAACGGCCCGGCAATGCGGACCATGACGTGTTCCTCCAGACTCAGACCGGCCTGGTCATGTCGGCGCCTGAAGCAGGAACTCTCCACGGGATGTTTCCGGGCAACGGTCGCCTTGATGAAGACATCCCGCCGCCGTGACAGACCTCGAATATGCCGGGCTATTTCAGTAGCCAGCGAATGGGAGGCGATCAGGGTATTGGTGCTGGATGGTACCGGCATCAGGACAATGACGGCTCCGGGGGGCGCATGTGACTCCACCAGCGGCGCCAAGGCACGACTGGCTATGTCCAGGGCCTCACTGGTGGGCACCTTGATGGCATAGGCAATCCGCCTGACTTCAGCTTCCTCCGGGGTGAGTGGCCGTTCCCGGGGACTGACATACTTTTCGGCATAGATAATATGCATGGGGGTTCCTTGGTTGAAATGTTTGAGGAAAATGGTTGATCAAGGAAAAGGGTGGACTGCCACAATTTCTGGGAATATAGTTCGCGGCATAAGTGCGGTTTGTTAGAGGGCGACCATAACTGCCTTATTACGATTCTTCTCCGCTAAAAGAAAGGGTGACCGATGGAAACAATTGAGGTTCAGTGTCCCGTCTGCGGCAAGATGCTCAAACTCCGATATTCTGTACGTCCGAAGATAGTCGAATGCCCTCAATGCAAGTACCAAGTAGCCATCCCTGAGATTAATGACCAAGGGTGGGAGTTTGTGAAAGATTCGGCGAGTGAACTACAGAACCCAGCGGGAATGCCTAATGACCGGCAACCCGCCTCCGATAAAGAATCGACCGACATGGTTCCGCCGCCATTGATCGTGCATGAGGCAGTGAATATCGCAAACCCTTCATCTATCCCTGTGTCTCACACACAAAAGAAACTACTGTGCCCCGTATGCGGTAAAGACGACAAGCTTCAAAAGGTTTCAGCAGTAGTTTCGACCAATCAACACAGCAGCTCATCTGTTGGCTCGTCGACTGGTGTTACGTATGACGACGGAGATTTCTTGGTTACTCAAGCCTATACATCCCTCAAAGGAAGCTCCATAAGCGAATTAGCCAAAGCGTTAACACCACCCGCCGAACCCAAGAAGGAGGAAACTTATGATGGACTATGGGGGTGCTGCGCGGGAGGTCTAAGGGGATGTCTTGTTATGGTTGCTGGCCTCATAGGAGTGTCAATTTTCGGAGGTCTTTCAACTCTCTCAAACGGGTCGGGAGGCGTCGTTGCTCTCTTACTGATTGCGGCCGCAGGATTCGTTTATTTCAAGTGGCGCAACGAAATTCGCAAACTGCTTGTGGATTGGGGATTAACCAAGGAGCCAGACGATGCAAAAGTGCGACGCAAAGCAGAGTCTGACTACGATTTATCGATACGAAAGCGTGCATGGGAAACATCAATGGTTCGCTGGACCCGATCTTACTATTGTCATCGTGATGGCATCGTATTCGACCCACTGACAAATGAATCCTATCGACCAAATGTGATTGCGAAACAGATTGAAGACTACACTTCTACCGGACATAAGTTTGAAGCAATTAAACTCTATCGGGAACACACGGGTAAAAGCTTTGAGGAAGGCCAGAAATTTATAGAAAATCTGGAATCCGACTTGCGAACTAAGGGTCCAGGCAGATTAACGAATATGTAACCCTCATTATGGCAACAGATGACTTCTGTCCCAGGAGACTAAATGGCAACGACACACTATTGCAATATTCATGGCGAGTATAACGTATACGGTGAATCAAGCGGCGGTTGCCCAGCCTGCCAGAATGCAACGGAACGTTCCGAAAACGACAATGAAAAGCTACTGAAGAAGCTTTCTGATATTTCAGATCAGACAGTAGATAATGAACGAGTTAGCCGTGAGGCTGCAGAGCGTATTGCGTATTTGTCCAATAATCCGGGAGATTATATATGCCCTACGTGCAAGATGAGAAGTCTTAAGAATGATGCGTTGCGTTGTCCGAAATGTTGCGCTGATGTAACTTTGGATTTTTGGAAGAATATTCGCTCGAACGAAAAATTAGCTGAAGATCAGAAAAGGCACATCGAAGAAGCCCGCCGAAAATGGCTTGCATCTCCGGAGTATGCGGAAACACTTCGGCAGGCGACAGAGCGAAAGAAGCTGGATTTTGAAGCAGAGGCGGAACGACAAAGAATTGCAGCTGATGCAGAGGTAGAGCGACGTAAGCTTATCGTAGAGGCAAATGTCACGCGACAAGTGGCGCAGTCAAAAAATGATGACCGCCGGAAATCACTTGGAAAAACGCGGATGCGATTGTTATTAGGTGGCGGGGTAGCTGGTAATGTCATTGGATTCATTATCTTTCACAATCCCATAGCAAGTGTCGTAGGAATCATAATTGGCGTAGCCCTTGGGCGTTATCTGGGTATTCGTTTCTACAAGTACGACTGAACACCGCAAGAGCGAAGGTGATGAGTGGACATGGAGCGCCGGCCTTCAGTCATGCCCGATGCTGGGTTCGTTCGCTACGCGAACCTGGCTCAACAGAAGTCGTCGTTATGACGACGTGTTTCGGGACCCTCCCACCGGGTCCCTCCCGAAATACCCTCGCCGGAATACGGCTCGGCACGCTCGCATAACGCTCCTTCTGCCCAGCCAGCCCTTGCCATCGGGCACGCCTTCGGCCTTTGTGGGCACAACGTTACAACTGTCGAAGTTATTGGAGAGGTGAATTAACAAGGGGAGTTGCTTGTTCGAGCATCTCCTTGGCCTGCTTCTGCATCATAGGAACCATGTCACGTAACGAGTGCTGAACAAACCTAACCGATTGTGCAGAGGCGCGAATGATGATTGTTTTCGTCCGTCCAAGGATCGTTGGGTAGTCAACGACAATGAGGCATTCATGTATGTTATCGGTCATAAATTGCTGACAAGCCCCGAAAGCGAGTGCGTATATTGCGCCCGTTTCCGGTGCAAGCGTGTGGAAGTCTCCAGGGTCAGGTGAAAACTTCACATCGTATTTCTCGTCCCCTTTAAGTATTCCCATCTTGGCTTTCACAGGCCACGGGAGGTCGGAAGAGTGGGGTAAGAAGTCGCCGGCAAATTCATCAGGATCATTATTTACGACGCAGTACGACGGTCCGCGATAACGCATCCGCGCAAGGTGGCCTGGCTTCTGCTTGTCTGGCGCCTTCCGCAATCTGATCTCGCGAATCGTGACAGGAACCCAAGTTGCGTTACGGATCATCACATGAAATTCATCGAAGGTCGCCGTTGAATAATTTAGGCCCGATTCGAGCGCCGCCTTGAGTTGGGCTTCGAGATACGTGTTTCTCAGGTGACTCAATCCGAAAAAGAAGGATGCCGTGAGAATCGCGCCAAAAAAGGTTTTAAGTTCTCCAAGATGGTTGAGGCCGATTACAATCAAAATACCCCAGAGAATAGCGGCAAGGTAGTTGATTCGAGTATCGCGTGAATGAAGACCCAGATTTGCCATTGTTCTGTTTATATGTTCTTTCATCGTATTGTACTGTTCTAGGGTGGCAGTAGACATTGGCCTTCACATCGCCGCCCATGGCCAGAAAATGTACCGCCTGCCATTGGTGCTGTCCATACGGTTCTTGGCACAATCTGGGGAGAAACTGCGGAAGTCCATACCTTGACCCGCAGAATGGCACTTTCGTTCCCCACGGGCCTTACAGATGCCTTCCGCATGCCTTGTAGCCCCCATTTTCTGGCCCAGACCGGATCATATGCCGGTCAGAGCATCCGAGCACGCGGGATGGGGGGTGTCCGCCGGATCCATACCAACACCTGCCCCTGAGCCCGTTGTGGCTTTAGTCCCCTTCAGGTTGAATCAGGTGGGCCTTGTAGTGGATCCAGACCGGGACCTGTTCCCTCCAGGATTACGGGGACGGGGATGCACCCCCACCGGTCTCGAAAATGAGAAGATCCATCCACGACCCGAGTCACGTCATGCATAGACGCCCAGGCTCAACCGTTACCCCATGGTATGCTTCTCACCATAGGCAGTTGTTTTAAGATGCAGGCACGCCCGACCACGGCCCCGGTTTCCCGGTAAGGTGGCATGGATGGACAAAATAGAGCCCTGCATGATGGCTGTGGGAGACAGTGTGCCCGGCATCCGGTGAGGGGTAGCGGGGTTCCTGTGGCCGGGAGGCGCACATGCAGGGTAAGAAACTGATCGAGGCAAGCGGATTTGGCCCCCTGGAAGGCCCGAACTACGGTACCCCCTGGTCTCCATATGGACCCGGAAATCATCGCCCTCCAGACACGCCCACGCATCGCCACAGCATGAGTTAGGGGTTTTTACGGGGGGTCTACCGGCAGATGTCCGAGGAATACGGGTTGGATCCCGGATCCAGAGGCATATTCAAGACACAGTCCGGATCCATGGCCGGAGGTTGCGGGATAAGTCCGACCGAAAAGAAAAAGAAAAGCTCGGCAGCCTGGACGGATTTCTCCCGCCAGCACTGCCGCCATTATCATCACGCTTCTTGAGCAACGACGGTGGCCTTCTTCGCCCAGGCAAAGCCGCCCACCACGCCGATGTTGTGGCTCACGATGGCCGGATCACCCAGGATACTGTTCCCGGGCTTGGATCGCGTGGCCATGAACGTCAGCCGCTTGTCATCCGCCGGCGCCACCTTCACAACCCCCGACCGATCGGGCAAGCTCACGAGGATCTCGCCGTCATCCGCCATACCGCCCACAACCGTCTTCACCTGTCCAACTGATAACCTGCACAACATACACACCTCCATACTCGGAACACCCCGTAAGTGGTACGGGAACCATTCTGGGTGTACTACCCAGGTAAGATGTCCCCCTTCGCGTTATCGGGGGGAGGAAGCCCAGCACTCATACGACGCTGACTGGCCGGTCAGACCGTGGCTGGATCAGAGGACGGTATCTCACCGCCAAGAGGGAATAAGTGGCCTACCCATGCCGTCATACTCAGGCGGATCCATACCCATTACTGGGCGATTACCTGCGACATCCTCTGGTGGCCAGCCAGTGTGGCAAGCATAGGCAGGCGTGAACCCCATTGTGTCGTTCGACGGGGGCTGCTGGTCTCGTACCCTGTCCATTGCTGGAACCGTAGCGATAACCTCACGCCAAGAGGGAATAAAAGCATTCTTTTCCCTCAAGAGAACGCCAGGAGGGAATAATAGGCCCCCATATGCCCCAGCCTGATAGGGGGTTCTATATATCTACCCAGTCCCAACTTGTGATGTTTTGTGGGCACCCCTGGTTTGGTGTCACTACCGGCCGGCACGCTTGGCAATGTCCGCCCATAATTCCGGGGTGTTGAGGATGAGCGTGGTGTATTCCTCGGCAGTCAGGAACGGGGGGACACCCACGAACGCGCCATATCCCGGCACAACGCCCGTGTCCTGGAGCCCGGCTTCCACCATGGCATCCAGCAATCCGCCGTTCACTTCCAGGTCGGCCCCGGCATTGAAGGCTGTTGTCGCCATGTTCAGGGTCGCTGGATCCGTTAGCCCGGCCCGGAATGCCCGTTCCCGTACATGGTGATTCAGCACGACATGCCCCACCTCATGGCGAAGGACATAGGCCACTTGATCGACCGTCATTGCCTGGACAACGTTCGGGTCAATGAGTAGCACCTCTTCGTAGACCCCGATCTGCCCGAGTTCCGCGCAGACCCATTCCCGCTTCCGGAGTTCAGCCACGGCGGGATCCTGTTGGAGAGCGAGACGGTAGGCTTCATCCACCTTGACCATGGCCTGCTGGCGTACCGCTTCCATAGCCGCTTCGGCCTGCCGTTCAGCTTCGGTCAGGACAGGTTCATCAGGCCGGTATTGTTCGGCCAGAGTGGACAGTTCATCGTCATGGTCATTCATGATTCACGCTCCTGTCTGGGTTAGTTTCAGTTGCTTGAGAAAACAAAGCAGGAAAAAATAATTCCGGGATCAGCCAACTGGCAGAGTCTTGGTATACGCCGCAGGTTAAGGATGCTTGGCAGACCCCTGGGACTGAGACTAGTTAGCTGAGGGTACTCCGCTCAGGCTCAGGGGGTAGATATTAAACATCTTTTGGAAGAACGCCTGCACATGGAGTCCAAATCAGAAAGCGCCTGCCGCAGGAACTCAGGACTCAAGTCAGTCACCCCATCATTGGCCGCTGTCGTAAAGAGATCCTCAAATCACGGGATCAGTCGAATAGGTGCCTCTCCTAACCTCTCCCGCTATGCTCTGCACCTGCCGCAATCGATATATAAACTCCTCACGATTTCGTTTGTCGCTAGGCGTTGCGAAGAATGTCTGAATTTCCGATAGGGGATCAATAATACCATTCGCAGACTTCGCGCTTCCCAGTTCACGTACCGCCTGTAGCATCCAAAGAAAAGGCTCGGATTTTTGTACCATTGTGGAAAAGGTTCCGATCAGAGAACTCCCCAAAAACCACGGCCTCTGACTACCTTTGCGCCTCTTACCTGATAACGCCCTTATCGCTCTTTTCTCGTCATCAAGTCGTTGCGCCACGTTGCCGCCACTCGACACGGTCCTCCAGAGCGCATCGGCGCAAGCGCTCCGAACAATCATGATCTCTTCGCCCTCTTGGAGGCTCGGTGGCGGAAGCAGCCCCGCCAGCACTCCACAGACCTCGCTGTGCATTGCGGCCGCATCGCCGCGAAAGGCTGCGGCGAGAACAACGAAATCGCAAAGAACGTCCTCTACGAAGCGATACACAGAAGGATCGTTCTTGTCGATGACGGCCCGGACCTCATGCCCCAACTGCGGAATAAGAGTGTGCCAGAAGACATGCCCGGTTTCATGCAGTATGTAGGCCATACCCTCCGGCGCAAACATCAGCTCAGTAGGCACGTTGATGAACCCCACGCCAAGACGAGGTAGAACATCGACCTGCGGAACAGAGGAATTTCCAAGATGACAACAGGCAGCAAACCGACGATATCGCTTCTTGCTTCCATTCTGTGCCAGTTTCCAAAGATTTTCGTAAACTGCGTCCAGCACACTGTTGGCCAAATCGTCGATCACGCTCAACGTCGTGTGAAATGACGCTTGCGAAGTCAGCGATGGCACCGCCGACATAGATCCCGCTGGGTACGATCCTCGGTAACGGTCTTTGAAGCAAAGATCAAGACGCTCGCAAAATTGCCCAAGACTGCCGGAAAGAGAGCCAGCAACTTCGGTGTCCGTATTCGTTAACCGCTCTGCCAGTTCGACCGCATTTCGGCAGGCAACTTCGTAACACACAGCCAGAGATTCATAGAACTCGCATGTTGCTTCATGCTCAATGAGACTCGCGAGGCTCAAACCAATCTGCTTGAGCGCCCCACCAGTGTGCAACGGTATCACATCGCGAAAGCGTTTGTCATTCCAGACGGGGACATTTAGACCGCTCTTTGACTGCGTAGTGCGCGTCTTCGGATCAGGCCGTGGCCCCGGCTCAGCACGGAATATCTGTCCCGAGAATCCAATCCGCGTTTCCGTCCATCCAATGGAACTGATTCGGTCCTGTGTTTTCGGCAAGAGGTCTGTTATGAAGAAATGATGATGCTCAAGAACGCCTGAACTCCGACCATATAGTGGTTTCTCAACGAAATCCGCCCGTCCAAACGTCGCTACCGTGCCACCCTTGCCACCGGGGAATTGCGACATTGCGTTGTTCAAATGACCAGGTTTTGCATGCACGGCGATAGCCGCAGATGTGACGTTGTCCCACTTGGCAAGCTTTCGCCGTAGCCGCTGAGCGGCAATCAACTCTCGTCCGCCACGCGACCGTGCAGGATAGGCTACGTGCGTTCCCGGAATTGTGCATGTCGTTACAAGAGCGTGATGCGGGCATTCAGGGGTTTCCGCAGCCTCAACACCATAGTGCTTCAGCACATCCTTCACACGCGTTCTCCGCAGGTGGGAGAGAACAAGTTGCATCGGCGCATAGGATGTCGAAAAGCAGACGAGTATGACATCGGCCCAGCCGCTCGCCGCACAGAGCACATACTCGAAATCCCGCTCAACAAAACCAGGCAGTTTTCTTTCTATCCTAGGTAAAATCTGGCTTTGCAGTCGTTCATTGAGCCATCCATAGGCCGCGAATCCTAGACTGCTCGATGGCAGCCTCTTAATAATATGACTCTTTACCTTCAGGAACGATATTCCTACGAGAGGAAGTCGATCCGTGATTTGCTTCAACGGTCTCTGAGTGCCGCCAATAACATGCCCATAGTAAACCTGCCGATCAAAAATGCCATTATCCGTTTGGCGGTGATAGATCCCTCTCGCCTGGTCAACCCCCGGGAATCGCGACATTACAACAAGATCAGGTGAGCCCCATGCAAAAAACTTCTGTGCATCCTCCGGGATGCCGCCTGCGCTCAACAAACCATCATACAACCTAACCTGGTCGCGAAGAACACAACTCATGACATCGATCGCTAACCAGTCGCACATACCCATTTCCCTTCCGATTTGCTTCGGTGGAATATGACGGTGGAATTGGCGTAAGTCAAGACAGTCCAATGGCACTATTTCGGAACGAAAAACTGCCATCAGATACGTCCGCCAGGAACCCCATGGCGAAAGATCCCGCGTGAAGGAAACAATGTAGCGTTGCTTTGCAACAACGCTACACTGTCATGCCTTATTCCCCAGCCCCCTGAGCAACGTCGTGCCTACTTCGACGCGTGCCAAAGATATAACCAATGATCAGTGTAAGGAGCGACATCAACCCTCCCATGACAACTCGATCCACAACTCGCCAGGAACGTTCAAACGCTTGGTCTGAAAGCTTGGTGTATTGGTCTATCTTCACTTGCGACAAGTCGTTCGTACTTGACGTGATGAGCGCCACCCGAAACCCTTGGTCGGTTGAGTACCAGTTCAGACAGACCAAAAAGATAAGTACCGCCATAACAACAAATATTCCAAGGGCTGCCCACGACCAGAATCGCTGGAGTTCAGTCGCCTTTTCCTCCATCGCTGCATCTGCGGCGGGCATCTGTTCGTTAACAACTGTCGTGAGTTCTTCAACCTTTGTGGTAAGTTGATTCAGACTTACTGTTGTCGAGGCTCCGCCCGTAGGATATACCTCATGTGGGCATGGATTCTTTATGTCCGTCACGCTTCCTCCTTTCATTACTGCCCTGCCATCACCAGACCGCTAGAAGCTCTTGCCGTGCTATAACCATTTCAGTTTGGCGAGCACACGGTTCTCCTTATCTGTAACGGACACGAACTTCTCTTCCTCCCGGCCGGCCATTTCCTTCTCTAGGTAACTGTACAACCCAAGTGCGCGTCTCAGAATTTCAGTCTTCGTCCGACCTTCCGCTTTTGCGAGCGTCTCAAGCATGCCCGACACCTGTGGATTGAACTCAACCGTCATTCTAGCCATTGTTAAACCCTTCTTTCTCCTTTGTTTTCGTAGTCATCATTCTTCCCACTCCGCCCCAAGCATAGCCATTGCGTCTAGCAAGGAATATTCTCTCCCGCAAGGAATCCCTGCAACTGCCAATTCATCCTATCACGCCCAGAACTTTTCCTTGACGCTTCAAGGTTCACTTATTATCCCCGACCGCTACTGACGCCACTCGTCCCTGATTGGTAATATAATCTCACAATGATAATGCCTTATCAATGCATGTTTAATGCATATTTGGCATCTTTTAAATATTCATGATGCGCTACATATATGCTTTTCACATGAGCTGTCAACATTTTTAATCTTTCTTTATGCTGGTCAAGTGCATTGGAGTTAGCCCATAAACACGCTTCCGTCAGGTTCTCCATCCGTCGGTCGAGGGCTTCCCTCTTCGGACGTGCCGTAAACTTCAGCCGGGGCAATTCTTGTCCCGCACCGCCACTTCACACTCGGCAGTCCCACGATGCTCCGCCTGTGCTTCCGCGTCGACTGCACCCTGCTCAAGGATTACTGCCACATCGCTCATGCGTTTCTGGCTGAATATATGCGCCACTCTCCGGCTGCCGAGAAGGGATGCGGGCGCGTGAGAATATACAGATACCCTACACCGCACCGTCAGGAGTCCGGCCTGGAGTATCCCCCCGCCACAGGTACCTCGTTGCACGGGATGGTGTATGAGCTTTAGCCTTCTCAATTACCCCGGCCGCCAGGAGCACCTTCAGTCGGCTACGCGCCGTCTCGTGGGACATCCCCAGCATCTCCCCCAGCTTCCGGCATGACACGAAGAACCGACCGCCATCCTGTTCTGACAGCCTCAGTAGGGTGACATAGATCAACCGCAAATTCTTATCTTTGATCCAGGCGGGAATCGAGGGAGGGTCATCCACGACATTCTGCATGGCGACCAGTATCGGATCCCCAGTCAACGGCACACGGGCATGGCGCCACGAATACACGAAACTGTACCACGTATATGCCCACCGCCTGTCCCCCAGGATCCGGATCGCCTTCATGTGCCACTCCTCGACAATAGGCCTCAGCACATCCACCGATTGACCCGCCATCCCAGCCTCAAACTTCAACCCACGGGCAAGATCCAAGATGGATTTGTCCCATTTCCCCAGCCGCGTGGGTAATGTCATGCCGATAACTTCTCTGACAGAGATAAACATAAGGACCTTTTTAATATAGGGGGAGTATGAGGGGGATGGCTTGGAGGGGTATTCTGGCTATTTTCTGATGATATTCACCACGCTGTTCTAGGAGGCTCTGCAATCACCGATTTCCACCTGATGGCTATCTCCATATCCAACCCGTTTCTGTCCCCCGTGGCAGACCGTGGTGACCTGCGCAAGGGGGCAGATAGGGCATTTTCAGAACCTCCTACGGATCAGCCTGGACCCGATCTCTTTGCTTCGAGCCATTTCAGTATGTCCACGGCCAAAAAGACGTATTTCCCCTTGGACACCCGAATTGCAGGAGCGTCTTCCTCCAGGACCATTCGCCGCAGTTGTTTGGGCATCACCCCCAACAGATCCGCCATTGCCGTCTCGTTCCACACTTCCTTCGCTATTTCTACCGTCGCATTCATGCTTTCTCCTTTGGTTGTACTCATCTGCTGCCTCTTGCCAGGCATCGGCTTTCTTCTCGTTACTGATTGCTGGGATCCCGGCCAGCACACACTCCTCGTAAAACCGGCAAGGCATGTTGTCCAGGATGACACAGCGCTTGGGTGGTTTGCCCCACAACGCTATCATGCTGCCGTCATTGGCGATGTTCATGCCGAGGCACATGGTATCGGAATTGAAGTTCGAGCATTCTTCTCGGGCCAGTTGGACTGCTGTCATCAGGCTTCTCCTTAATATGGTTCGAGGCTTTCAGGGCTTGGAGATGATCGTTCTTGTGACGGTAATAACGGCATACGGTATTCATGGCGTTGACCTCCTGTATAGTGGTTCATTGGTGATTCAGGATTATGGTTCATTAATGATTCGGGTGAACGTCGGCCACCACCTTGAGGACTGTCGGCCACCACCTTGGGTGAACTTGAGTCACTACCTTGGGGAGTGTCGGCCACTACCTTGGGTGTCAAAGGTAGTGAACCACGGCCACCACCTAACAACATAATCCGATACCCGTTGGACGTTTGACGGCCTCCGCGTGTCTTGACTTCAGCCGACCGGTATTCGATGGCGATTTCTCCGCTCTTGGCAATACGGTGAAGGCACTTTTTAACCGTGCGGTCATGGAGTCCGGCATAACCCGCAATACGCGAAATCGATGGCCAACAGAATCCACTCTCATTAGCGTGGTGTGCCAATACCATCATGATGGCCCGCTCTGGTCCTTTAGTTTGCGATTTAGCGAATACAGCGTCCATGGCCTTGAAGCTCATTGATCCGTCCTTCTACCCCGTCCGGGGTGTTGGCTGCGGCAAATTCTCGTGAGACATAGGGGCGGCCCCGGCGTGCCGTCCGGCATTCGGCACATAGGTTCCCGATATGGCCGGTGGACAATTTCAGGAACGTCGTCGCGGTCTCGTGCTGGCATCGGTGGCAGAAGGCGGAGTTCACTTTCCACCTCGATCTGATATGGTCGGCAGGGTGAAGCCTTTCGAGGAGGTCATGGTTATGCCGCTCCCTCTCGTACCTGCTCGAACCGTAAGGTCTCCTCGTCAGCGCATTTGTCGAGGTATGCCAGGACGGAAGGGAGGTAAACCAAGCGCCGTCCACGAATCGCGCCGGGTTGACGTAGGCATGCAGACCGAATCAAACCGGCTGCGATCAGATTGTAGATGTGAGGCCTGCTCAACCCTGTGATCGGGCAGTGACCAACAGATGGAATGCCAATCCACTGGGGGCCGAGAGGAGGGACGATCGAACGGTGTTTGGCCTTACGCGGTAAGGCGTTCGTTAAGGGATACGTCGGCATTTCTGCCGGGGCGGATTGATCTCCGCCGTCGATTACATCCGATGCTATTGGTGTTTTCATGGCTCCATCTAAACATAGGTAGATGGAGGCGAATAGCGATCAGGACTGCAAAGGCTTAAGCCTTTGCAACACTTTTGTTAAGGCGCAAATATTCCCGTGCAGTACGTTCTTTTACGAAAATATTCCGTTTTTCAAGGCGTGAGATTGTTTCAAATAACTTGCCCTTTTTGCCCGGCGCCCGGCACTCAGGATCATTCGCAACACGCTGAAACTCTTCGAGGAATAGCCGTTTGTTTTCATCGCCTTTCGCTTTAGTGGCGGCAGTCCCTTTTTTTCGCCTGGCGGAGATTATCTTGCCATCCTGGACGAAGTGCTCTTGTTCAACTGCTTCATGTCGCCTTTCCGCAAAGAAGTGATCAACGAACTTGTTAAAGTCCTTATATGTTTTGGACTCATTTGGAGTCCCATAGAAATAACATTCCAACCCAATGCTTCTCCGATCCAATTCCTGCCAGTGGTACATCACAAGACTATGAAATTCTGCCCAATAGGCTCTATAGTATTTGGGGTCCTTTATTTTGTAATGTTTCGATGTGCGTTTTGCGCCGAAATAACATCTCTCAAAGTATTGCTGAACCTGAGTGTCTTTGTATTGCCACCAATTCCACCGTGCTTTGAATCTGCCTTGAGCACAAGGGTCTTTGAGCCCAGAATAATGTTTTGAAATAAGCCTTTGTTCAGAAACTTCATAACACGATTGTCTGGCAATCTCGCGCATCGTGGGCGGCCTAGGCAACTCGCTGGAGAGTGGGAATGGGCCGGTTGTGGAAAATACCTTGATCAGAGGGGCGACCTTTTCCCCATTGGTAATGCGTACTTGTGCACATAGCGCAGTCCGGAACTGATGTAATTCTTCCAGAACAGGCGTCATCTTTAGTTTGGTAAATCTCTTCGGCTTAGAATGTTTCGTTGGGGGGAGCGTAGCGAGATAATCAGCAATACTCTTCCGGGTGGTTGTCATTATTGGCGTTCCTCAGGATGTCGTTGAATGTGACGATCCCGCTGTTATATCCGGCATGGCGTTCATGGCTTTGCGTAGTGCGCCCTTCTCGATATGCGTGTAGACCCGGCTTATGGCTTCGGTGTCATGGCCGATGATCTCCATGGCAACGGCGTCTGAGACCCCGGCATTCTTCAATAAGCTGGTGGCCGTATGTCGCAGGCAATGGAATGAAAGCCCGCCGGTGGTTCGCCGGGTATCCCGGCCTTTACCTTTGCCTTTTGCTACCTTGTGAGATTTGGCTTTTGCTAAACCAGCGGTTGCCAATATTTCGTAAAATTGCCGTGATAGTGTTCCTGATCCACTGGCCTTCATGGTGGCGGAGATGCAGGGGAATAGGGGAGTGCCGGGGTGATCCCCAGCGGGTAGGGTGGCGATATAGGCGGCAAGGGGTTGCGCCAGCGGTAGGGCCATAGGCCGATCCGTCTTGCCGGTAATGATTCGCAGTTCACCCGATACGGCATCAATATTGTCCCATGTCAGCCCGGCGAGGTCGCCAAGACGCTGACCGGTGTAGAGCCCGAAAAGGACCATGCCGCGCCATTCAGCATCGCATACGTCAAGAATGTTATGGAGTTCGCCTATGGTGAAAGCCCGGCGGTGTAGTCTGGTTTCCTTCACGAAGTCCACAGCGGGGAAGACGTTTTCCCGGAGTAGTTGCTCCTTTTGGGCTTGTCGCCAGGCACCACGCAGGATCTTCAGCCCCTTGTTGACAGTTCCTCCGGCTACACGCCCGGCAAGGTCGGCCCGCCAGCCGATAATGTCTGCCGCGTTTATCGTATCAATCGGCCGCTCTGCCTTCTTCCCGAGGTATTTAAGAAATAGGGCGGCGATCCGTTTGTATTCCACAAAAGATGACTCTGCCAGTTCAAGGTTTTTTCGTGATAGCCAAGTTGCTAAAAACTCCTTGGTTGTAGAAGTGGGAAGGGTGGTGGCATTCGCTCGCATGAAGATGTCGGCGACCACCTGCCGGGCCTGGTTCTCCGATAGCCTGCCTGCACGTCCTATTTTGGCCGCTCGCTCCCATTCGACGCATACAGCCATAGCCTCAGAACGTTTCGTTTTTTTAGTGGATTTGAATGCCCGCGTTCCGTCCGGTTGGTAAAAGGCACAGTACCAATACGGTCTATTTGCTTGTTTGTGTATGCTTGCCATGGTTTACCGCTCTTTTATGCATAACGATATGCATAACGTCTACCCTTGTAAAGAGCAAATAACGATGTAAGAAACCCCAATAAAATGATGGTTTCTGAGTGATCATTAGTCAGCGGGGTTCGATTCCCCGTGGGCGCGCCACATCGTTCAGCCTTTACACTCCCGCCTGTTTCACGTATCGTCCATCCGATTACTCAACAAATTTCATCAATTCGACTCATCGAGGGTGGTAATATGTCAGGTTTGAAAACCCAGAAAAGTAAATTCAAGCGGGTGCTTCTTAAACTGAGTGGCGAAGTGCTGCAAAGCAAGAAAAGCGGACTCAGCATTGATCCTGAAGTGCTGGTCGGGTTTGCCCGGCAAATCAAGGAAGTCCGGCGGACCGGGGTTCAAATCGCGATCGTTGTGGGTGGCGGAAATATTTTCCGTGGGCATGTGGGTGAGAGCCGCGGCATTGATCGCAATACCGGGGACTATATGGGGATGCTGGCCACCGTTATCAATGCCCTGGCCTTGCAGGATGCGCTGGAGAAAGAGGGCGTGGATACCCGCGTTCAGACCGCCATTGAAATGCGGCAGGTGGCGGAGCCCTTCATTCGACGCCGTGCCCTGCGGCATTTGTCCAAGGGCCGGGTGGTGATCTTCGGGGGCGGCACGGGAAATCCCTATTTCAGCACGGATACCGCGGCGGCCTTGCGTGCCAGCGAACTGGATGTGGATGCCCTGCTCAAGGCCACCAAGGTGGATGGAATCTATACTGCGGATCCGGTTAAGAATCCGAAGGCGAAGCGGTATGCCCGCATCAGTTACCAGGAAGCCATTGCCAAGCAGTTGAAGGTGATGGATGCGGCCGCCTTTGCGCTGTGTATGGAGAATGATATTCCCATTATTGTGTTTGATTTCTTTAAGCCCGGAAATCTCGGGAAGGTCGTTGCCGGAGAATCGATAGGAACCCTTGTTACAGAGTAGGAGCTGCTATGGAATCACTGGATGATGTATTACTGGAAGCTGACGACAAGATGGCGAAATGCCTGACCTTTCTGCACCAGGAGTTTTCCGGGTTACGAACCGGCAAAGCCTCTCCAAGTTTGGTCGAAAATGTCATGGTCCCTTACTATGGTGCGATGACCCGGCTTCGGGAAATTGGAGGCATATCCACTCCGGAAGCACGCATGATTGTCATTAACTCCTATGACCCGACCGCGCTTCCCGCGATCGAGAAGGCCATTCTGGCGGCCAATCTGGGCGTGACGCCGAAGAATGATGGACGGGTGATCCGCATCATCATTCCGGAACTCAGTGAAGAACGGCGCAAGGACCTGGTGAAGGTCGCCAAGCGCATGGCCGAGGAAGGGCGCGTGGCTATCCGGAATATCCGGCGTGAGGCAAACGAACAGATCAAGACCCTCCAAAAGGATGGCAAGATCACGGAAGATGAGCGGGATCAGGGACTGGCCCAGATTCAGAAAGAAACCGACGCTCATATCGGGAAGGTCGATCATACGTTTGCAGCCAAGGAAAAAGAAGTGATGGCGGTCTAGTTGGAGCGTCGTCGCCTTCTTTTTGTTTTGACTCCCCTGGAGGTTAAGCATAGTTTTTTCGAAAAGAGAGAGGTCCTATGAGCGAAGATATTAAATCTGGCACTGGTTCCATTCCCCCTCGATTGACAATTAAGCAGCCGGGACAAGGCGAGGGTGGGGCAATGAGCCCTCCCGAGACCCCCGCGTCGGCGCCTTTGGCCAGTCCTGGCCTTAATCAGGTGCCGAGCCCGGACATGGGCGCTCCGCTCAACCCGAAGAAGCGGACGGCTCGCATTGCTTTGGATCAGGTGTCGGCTGAACCCGGCGCTGCGGCGACGGTGTCTGCAGGCGGACTGGCCTCCAAAACGATTCGTCTGGCTCCTGCGATGTCCGGTCAGGTCTCGGCCGTTCCTCTTGCCTCAGTAGGAAAGGCCATGACGGGGATTTTCGTTGCTGAAGACACCAAGCGCAAGACATCACGGATTTCCCTGGATTCCGTACTCCCTCAGTTGGACGCCGCCGCATCAGGAGCAGATGCTCCCCCCAAGACGATTAAAATTAAGCGCCCGACCATTTCCCAGGCTCCCGCTCTGTCCCCGCTCCAGTCTAATGAGCCTGTCGTTACGTCGGCCACAGAGCCCAGCAGTAAAAGCCAGACGGCGCGCGTCGATATCCCGCCAGAGGCGATGGCTGCGGAGGGGCAGCAAACTCAGAAAAAGACGATTAAAATTCGACGTGCTGAGGGAGGCGGCGCTGAAGTCAAAGGAGCGCCCCGGTCGATCAGTATTTCCCGGACTGAAGCAGAGGTGTCTGCCCCGGTTGTATCGCAGGTGGCCGTGCCGCACTGGTCGTTTGTGCTGGTGGCAAGTGCAGCCGTGGTGACGATGTGTGTGATGTTATATGTGTTGATGGCACAAGCGTATCCCTCCCTGGGTTGGTCTGTGGGTGGGTGAGGTTTATCTATTTAACAGGAGAATGACTTTATGGGTAACTCGCAAGTGGTTTATATTAAGGGTGCGAACTGGAAGACTGAAGTGCTGGAATCGAAGCTTCCCGTGCTGGTCGATTTTTGGGCAGAATGGTGTGGCCCCTGCAAAATGATCGCGCCCATCCTCGATGAGCTTTCAACGGAAATGGCAGGAAAAGTCAAGATCGCCAAGGTCAATGTGGATGAAAATCGTGATTTGGCGACGCAATTCAGCATTCGCTCCATTCCAACCCTGCTGGTGTTAAAGGATGGTCAGGTCAAGGGGCAGATGGTGGGCGCTTTGAGTAAACTTCAGCTTCAGGATAAGCTGGCGGCTTACCTCTGAGTTTTACACCCACAATTGTCGGTCCAGCGTGCGATACTGAATGGCTTCTGACATCTGGTGCGGCTGGATGTGTTCTTGATTGTCCAAATCAGCAATGGTGCGTGCCACCTTGATGATCCGGTCATATGCCCGGGCACTGAAGTTCAGCTCGTTAATGGCCATTTTCAGGACATCCTGGGCCTCATGAGAGAGCGGACAGAATCGCTGGATGTCCTTTGATCTCATTCCGGCATTATTATGGATTCGGCGCAATGATTTGAACCGGTCGCGCTGGATCTGACGTGCGGCAATCACCCGGGATCGAATGGTTTCCGAGCTGTCGCCCGGTGTCATCCCTGAAAGATCCTGATACCGGATGGTGGGAACTTCAACGTGGAGATCGATGCGATCTAAAAGCGGGCCGGAAATTTTATTCCGATAGTTCTGGATTTGATTCGGCTTGCAGCGACACTCACGTTTCGCATCCCCGTAATAGCCGCAGGCACACGGGTTCATGGCCGCGATCAACATAAAGTGACAGGGGAATGTGACTGATGCCGCCGCCCGGGAGATCGTGACATGGCCATCCTCCAGGGGTTGGCGCATCACCTCCAGAACATTGCGGTGAAATTCCGGGAGCTCGTCTAAAAATAGCACCCCGCGATGAGCCAAACTGACTTCTCCGGGCATGGGATGGGTTCCTCCGCCTAACAGTCCGGCATCTGAAATCGTGTGATGCGGCGAGCGGAATGGGCGTCGGACGATGAGGGCCTGATGAGAGGACAATACGCCGGCGATGCTGTGGATTTTAGTGGTTTCGAGTGCTTCCTCGATGGTCATGGGCGGAAGAATGGAGGCGATCCGCTTGGCGATCATCGATTTTCCTGTGCCTGGCGACCCAATCAAAAGCAAATTATGGCCACCCGTGGCAGCGATTTCTGCCGCACGTTTTGCTGTTTCCTGTCCTTTGACGTCGACGAAATCATCCTCATATTCCATGGGGACGGCAAACGTCTGGTCAAGATCCACATGATAGGCGGAGATAGGCGTTTTCCCCGCCAGAAAATCAGCGGCTTCCCGGAGATTCTGGACGGGATAGACCTCCAGCCCTTTAACGACAGCGGCTTCCTCGGCATTGTCGACCGGGACAAGCAGACCGCGGCGTCCGGACTTGCGCATGGCCAGGGCGATGGGGAGGACCCCCTTGATGCGCCGGACTTCGCCGCTTAACGCCAGTTCCCCAATCATTGCAAATTCATTGAGTTTCTCCTGCGGAAGATGATCTTGGGTGGCCAGAATGCCAATCGCGATGGGAAGATCGAAGCAAGGCCCCTCCTTCTTTACATCCGCCGGGGCAAGATTGATGGTGGTTCGCCCGATATGGGGCCGGAAGCCGGAATTGCTGATGGCGGTATGGACCCGGTCCTTGCTCTCCTTCACGGCGGTGTCAGGAAGGCCTACGATGATCACGCTGGGGTCTCCATGCCCGGCATTGACCTCAATTTCGACGGGATAGGCATCCACCCCGTAAACGGCTCCGCTATACACTTTAGCTAACATAACATTCCTTTACTAACTGTAGATATAGGCACAGTATAGTAATACTCAAGGTGATGCCAGATATAAGTTTATTGCCGATAGGTTGTACCCGATTGCTTATCATGGCTCATCGAATTCAAGCACGGCATCCGAGGTGGATGCCGCCGTCCCGGCGGCATTTGTGTCTGGTGAATGCGGATATATTTTCTACCCCTGATGACCCTCTATATGATCGAAGCTGGTCAACCTGTGACTGCACCGGGAATACCAGTAGGATATCCGCATCCATGGTCGGACCCAGAGCCAGCCCGTGGACTTGTTCGTGGCAGTTTGCAAGGCCCATGCGTATGCATACGCATGGGCCTTGCGGTGGGAGCTACCCGTCACGGTGCGGAAATACGGGGCACAAGATCCGGGGCCAGCCGGCGGAAATCCTGAAGGTTGAAAGTGTAGATCCGATCCGCTTGAGACAGGCGGGCGCACTCGAGCAACAAGGCATCGTAGACCTTACCGCCTCCAAGCCCGCATCCGACACAGACTTCAACTGCCCGTTGATACATTTCAGCCGTGACGGCCACCAGTTGGAAGTGCTTCCTGATATTCGTGGCGATAATATCTCTAGCTTCGGACGGCAGGATCCGCGGAGTGATTGGTACCGAGGTCAATGCAGAAAAAGCCTCCGCCAAACTATGAGCTGAAACAAAGCCGACTTTTTCACCGCTGGCGATAGACTCCAAGATCGGGCGTGCCCGCTCATAATGTGGATGCTTATGGATGCAAGCGGCAACCAGAACGGATGTGTCACAAAAGACCGTCATTTCCGCCATCCCAGCACTTCTGCATCACGGCTTGACCGGCTTAGTTCAACGGCTTGGTTGAGATCTCCGGTTGGTTCTCCCTCATGAACCAGAAGCCCATTATTTTCTACCAGATGTGCCTGGCGATCATGGACTTTCAAGAATATTCCATCGGGTAATATTTGTAGATCAAGGTGGTCACCAGCAACCAGATGAAATTGACGGCGAATCGCTTGAGGAAGAACGACCCGCCCAGCTTTATCAATACTCAATTCAGCTTTCATGCCATTCATTATGCCAAATGGCATTTATCGTGTCAATCATGTGCATTCTCAGTCCTTTCAAAGTCAAATAAATCGACAGTAATTCAATCGAAAAAATAAAGCTTTGAGCATCAATGACTTGTGCACAGGTTGTCTGTCCCTCGGATATCATAGGTCAACACCACTGAATTGACAGAATCCCGTCGAAATGTCTGTATCTTGTTAAATGGGTGCTACGATGACTACGGATGGATCTCCATGTCCGGCATTGACTATGCCGTACATTCCGCTAATAATTGCCATACAACAGGAAGAAGGATACTTATGAATGATGCTAAGATGACCATACGGTTGCCGATCTCGGAACTTGAATTTGCAAAGGCTTATGCTCGGCGCAGCGGATTTTCCCTCACGGCCTTGGTCGGTCGCTATCTGGCCCGGTTGCAGTCATCGACGGAAGGTGACATGCCCGCCGAGATTAAAGCGATTTCAGGCATCGTCCCGTCCAAGGTGGACGCCCGGGCGGAATATCATGCGCATCACATGAAGAAATCCTGATGCAAGTCCTGATTGACTTGAATGTTTTGCTGGATGTGATCCAGAAACGTGACCCGCATTATGCCGCGTCCGGGAAAATACTAGGCCTCGTGGCCAAGCGGAAACTCTCCGGACAGATTCCAGCCCATGCGCTCACAACCATTCATTACATTGTCGCAAAATATGTCGGGCACGCTAAAGCGGGCCAAACCATTGACTGGTTGCTTTCAACATTGAAGGTCATCCCTGCCGGGCAGAAGGCGTTCATTCGGGCCAGAAGCCTGAACATGCCGGATTTTGAAGATGCCGTGGTGGCAAGTTTGGCGGAGGCGGGACATTCCCAATATATTGTTTCGCGAAACGTTAGCGATTTCAAGAACTCCCGGATTCCCGCCATTACCCCTGAAGAACTGCTTGTCCTCATGACCGAGAGGGCTTAATCGTTCGTAAACTTGTGAAAAGGAGGATTCATGTATTTCGTCGGACCACATGTGTCGATTGGAGGCGGGGTGGAGAATGCCCCCATCAACGCCAAGGGGCTAGGGGCCACCGGGTTTGGCATGTTTGTCAAGAACCAGCGCCAGTGGACGGCGGCGCCTTATGCGGCGTCCACCCAGGCGGCCTTCAAAGCCCAGATGAAGGCCGATGGGTATACGGCGGCCCAGGTCATGCCTCATGCGGGGTATCTGATCAATCTGGCAAATCCGGATGCGGCGGCGCATGCAAAGTCCATGGCCGCACTCCTGGACGAGTTGAGGCGGTGCGCGGCGCTCGGGTTGGATAAGTTGAATCTCCATCCGGGCAGCCACCTGCGCCTGATCACGCCAAAGGAGGCCTGCGAACGCGTGGCGAAATCCATCAATACGGCGCTGTCAGAAACGGTTGGCGTGACGGTGGTGATCGAGAATACGGCGGGCAGTGGAGGGAATCTCGGCTCAACGTTCGAGGAAATCAGGGCGATGATCGATGGGGTGGAGGATAAGACCCGCATCGGGGTCTGTCTCGACACCATGCATGCCTTCGCGGCAGGGTATGATATACGCAAGCGGGACGGGTTTCTCAAGACGATGGAACACTTTACGCAAACGGTGGGCATGCATTACCTGCGTGGCATGCATCTGAACGACTCCAAGGTGGCATTTAACTCACATGTGGACCGGCATGAGTCACTGGGTGCCGGGCTTCTCGGAATTGACGTATTCAAGTGCATCATGAGGGACGCACGGTTCGAAGCCATGCCGCTGGTGCTGGAGACTCCGAACGAGGAACTCTGGGGAAAAGAACTCCAGCAGTTGACGGAAATGGCCGAAAACTAAAAAGCCGATCCTGTTAAGGATCGGCTTTTAGCGAGTTTGAATTTTTTTCGACTTTACGGTTTTCCGTTAAACGAAGCGGCATGGGCCTCGCGTTGGGCGAGTTCCAAGTCAAATTCCGTCATAACGCGCGCGAGTTCCTTGAAGGTGATTTTCGGCTTCCAACCGAGGGCCTTCATGGCCTTGCTGGGGTCACCCAACAGGTAATCCACTTCAGCGGGACGATAAAAACGCGGGTCGATTTTGACGTAATCCTGCCAGTTGAGGTTCAGGTGTCCGAAGACTTCATCCAGAAATGCCCTGACGCTGTAGGATTCCCCTGTGGCCACCACGTAATCATCAGGCTGTTCCTGTTGTAGCATTAACCACATGGCCTCGACGTAGTCACGGGCATGGCCCCAGTCCCGTTTGGCGTCAAGATTGCCCAGGGAAAGCGTCTTCTGGAGTCCGACCTTGATCCGGCCGGCGGCCCGGGTGATTTTGCGGGTTACAAAATTTTCACCGCGCCGTTCACTCTCGTGGTTGAACAGGATGCCATTGCTGGCATGCATGCCATAGGATTCACGATAGTTAACCGTTTGCCAGAACCCGGCTACTTTGGCCACGGCATAGGGGCTGCGGGGGTGGAACTGGGTCGCTTCGCTTTGCGGGGGCTTGGCGGCACCGAACATTTCAGAGGAGGAGGCCTGGTAAAAGCGGACTTTGGCGCCGGTCGCGTTGTTGTAGTCGCGAATCGCCTCCAGCACCCGCAGGACGCCCAGTCCCGTGACATCAGCGGTATATTCCGGCTGATCAAAAGAGATGCGGACGTGGGATTGCGCGGCCAGGTTGTAAACCTCATCCGGCTGAACCTTGGTCATGACGTGCCTCAGGGAGGAACTGTCCGCCAGATCGCCGTATTCAAGGTGGAGGTTAAGATTCCGGTCGAGGAGGTGGTCGATACGGGTACGACTGATCGAACTGGAGCGACGGACAATGCCTGTAACCTCATAGCCCTTCTGCAGAAGCAATTCTGCAAGATAAGAGCCATCCTGTCCCGTAATCCCTGTAACTAGCGCTTTTTTTGCATTACTCATAATATTCCCCTTGTTCGTAAAGTCCGGGAAGAGTAATGGGAAAGGTCTCCCATGAAAAGCGTAAATTATGGCTTAGCCGGGCCGGTCTCATAGCCGTCGGAGGATCGCTCCCTTTTAAGGGCCGCCTCAAATTCTGTTTTGGGACAACGCATGAGCACGTAGACATCATAAAAGCGCAGGGCCGTGTCGCCCTCCCACGTTCGCGCCCACCAGCTTGGGCCGTACTGCCAGATGGTGTAGCAGATCAAGGCTTGATCAACGTCATGAAGCCGGATTTGAGTGGTGTGGGTGGCTTGGGGTGTCAGTGTGGTTTTGGATTCCACTTTGCTGGTGGTTTGAACGGCCTTGTGTGAATTCTGAATCACCTGGGGTACATTCGGCATACCGGTTTGTGTCGAGCTGTACTTGTCACTGCGACTGGTCCGGTAAATGTCCTCGGCGGCGACTCCGGCCCGTTCGGCCAGTTTGCGAATGGCGTCATGGCGGGCATCATTAATGCCTTCCTCCAGGACCAGCGTATAAGTGGACATCCCGCTGGCATACACGTAGTTGGTGGGGTCACAGTTTGAGGCAAGGGAGGTGTCGGTTACCCATTTCGGGGGGGTGACACTTCCTTCAATTACCTTGATAGAACTGCATCCTGTGCCCATGCAGGCAATCAGCGTCATCGTCAATAAATAGGCTGGTTTCATAAAATCGTGGATCCTTTCGTTATTTCAGAAGACTTTTTATGCCGCGCCGGTTTTGGGGCGGATCGGCCAGATTGCTGTCAGACCAGCCCTTTTCCCAAAGCCCCGCAGAGTCAGCACTTAAGGCGGCCTTACGTCGGGCTGACTCCGTTTCAATTTCTTCCGGCGAATCGAGAACATATGGGGTGATAAAGACCACGATCTCCGCGCGTTTCCCCGTATCAGTGGCTGAACCAAACAGGAAGCCAAGGAAAGGGAGTTTGTTGAGGAAGGGGATGCCGTTTTTGTTCGCTGTATTGTTGTTTTCT
This sequence comes from bacterium, assembly GCA_037128595.1. Lineage (NCBI taxonomy): Bacteria > bacterium. The sequence continues at coordinate 25,929 of JBAXWB010000009.1, read as the reverse complement.
ACAAGCCCGCCAAGAATAATGGTTTCGCCGCTTCTTACAGAAACCGAGGCATTCATTTCGCGGGACGCGACGATAGGCCACTCATTGTTCCCGCTTGAGTCTGAAATGGTCTGTGTCCCGTTGACGTTTTCAATTTTCTGTGCGATTTCCATGACGACAAACTTTTTGGCATTAATGCGGGGGGTCACGGTCAGGGAAAGTCCCACTTTTCGGGCTTCAACATTGGGGGTTGCTTGTGCGCCTGAGGTGCCAGTGTATCCCGTGTAGGTCACTCCCTTGTAAAAATAGCGTTCTTCAGAGACGTCGATTTTCGCCTCTTTATTGTCGGTAGTCAGGATTACCGGTGATGCGATGATTTTTGACCGATTGTCGCTTTGTGACATTTTGATCACCGCATCAATGTTGAGGCCAAATTGCGTGAAGTAGTAAGTCAGGCCGCCGGCCCCGCCGATGCCTGCCGAGTTGTTGACGGAGGAGGCGTTGATGGGAACCGTTTTCCCGCCGCCCCCTTGGCCGGCAAATGCAAATAACGGATCCCTGCCGCCGCTCGCGGTTTTGTCATAGGCGATCATGGAGCGTTGGACCCAGTCCACACCCCGTTCCAGGTTTTTATCAAGCGACACCTGCATGATCACGGCTTCAATCAACACCTGCGAGAGCATGACATCCATCCCCTTTAAAATATCCTTCAGGGCGGCCATGTCGCCTTTGCTGGCCATGAGAATCAGGCCATTGGTGCGTTTGTCAGCCAGGATTTTAATGTTTTCAGCAGAAAGTTGCCCAACCTTGGTTTTGCCCTCGGCTCCTTTGGCACCTGACAATTGCCGCTGCTGGTCAATAAATTCCTGCAACTGGTAGCTGCTACGCGGCTCTTCGCGGGTGGTCGTCGAACTCGTCGTCGCGCCCGGGCTGCCATCCGGACGGGTCGTACTGGTGGTACTTGTTTTTTTGGTGGGGGAACTCTTCGATGTGGTGCTGGTGGCGGCACCGATCAAGGCATTCAGCATGGAGGCCACTTCCTCGGCGTCGGCATATTCAAGACGGATGACTTCAATGGTGACGTCGGGGGCTGTTCCGATATCAAGCGCGGACACCACCTGCTCGAAAAATCTCATATTTTCCTGGCGGGTGATAATGATCAGCGTTCCGGTCCGGTCATCCGCAATCACCTTCACGTTCCCCCGGATCATCCGGTCGTCACCGGAGTCGCTGTCGGTAGCGTCCGAACCCCCGGCCTTGGTGCCTCCGATGGCGGGCATGACGCTGCGGGCGCGGATAACCCCGGGAATGGTGGCGGGGGTGGTGTCGACGCCGGGCGCGCCCGAGGTGTTCAAGCGGCGGACGGTGGGCTGTTTCTCTTTATCTTTCTGGTCGGCAATGATCTCTTCCAGCTTCGTCTTGATGTCCGATGGTTTGGAATTGTGCATGATCAGGATATGGATGGATTCCTTGATGTCCAGTGGCTGATCAATCCGAGTCAGGATATCCTTGATGCGGTTGAGGTTGACGGCCGTGTCGGCGATCATCAGGCTGTTAATCCGTTCCAGAGGAAGGATCTTGCCGTACGTGTGGATCAGTCCTGTTATGGCTTTCTGGGCCTCGGCCGGGTCAATGAATTTCAAAGGAACGACTTCGCTGACCAGTTCGTCGGTTTCCGGATGAATGACCTGGTCGGCCTGGTTGGTTTGGATCTGCAGACCTTCCTGCGAGGCGGACGTAATCGGGACGGCTTTAACGAACTTGTCCCCCTGATTGACCAACGCAATGTTATTCATGGCCAGAACGGCCTTGATGGCCTGGATCGCCTCGGGAATCGTCAGTTCCGTTTGGCTTCGCAATGTAATCACGGCATTGACGTTGGGGGCCTGCAGGAGGGTGCGGCCGGTCAATTCCGAGCAGTAATATTGCAGCACCATATCCAGTGTGGCCTGATTGAATTTCAACTCCACGGTACGATTGGTGTCGGTCTTGACTCCCACGGCGCGGGTGACCCCCGGTTGCGGGACGGGACGCACGGCAGGGGGGAGTCCTTGCGCTTGCACGGGCGAGTGAGGCAAGAGGGACCCGGTAAGCACCAGTATCCCGAGTAACCTTCGAAGCGTGTACTGGAATGACATCATTTTTATAGCCTTTGACTTCGGTTATTCTTTTTCGCCACTGGCGGGGGAGACCCTTGAATACGAACAGTAAATCGTGAATCCCCCACGCAAAACCAGCTTCTCATTCGGAGAAATGCTTAACTGACTGATGTCCAAAATAACATCTTCCTTTTGCAGATCAAAGAGGAAACGGGTCAGGGAGGCCAGCTTTCCCTCCCATTTGCAGTTGATGGCAACTTCATACATGCTCCCCTTGAGGGTCTCTTTTTCGGCATCGCGGCTGATCAGGTTCAGGCCATTGGCCTTGGCGAGCCGCTCAATGAGAATCTGGAGATCCGTGCTGACGTCCTTTCCTTGCGGGTGGGTCGGGAGCTTTTTCTTGAGGGCTTTAAGCTGGGCGTCCCATTTCGGCGCCTGGGAGATCAGGTATTTTTGTTTTTCAACATCGCGTTCCAACGCGGATTTCTTGTCCGCCAACACTTTCCACTCTTTGATTTGGGGGTCGACCAGGAAAAACGTCAGGCCGCCAAGTGCGACCACGCCGGTCACCCACACCAATATCATTTCCCGTGGTGAAATCTTCATGGCTGCTCACCTCCCGGCAGGGTGCAGATAATCTTGAATTCCTCTTTGCCCTCTTTGGTGCGTCGGGTCCGGGTGAGGTCTGAGGCCACAAACAGCTTGGAGCGCTCAAGATCCTTCTTGAAGTCGGCAATGAGGGCGTACTCGTCCGCCTCTCCGCTCATTTCCAGGTTCTTGTTCTTGTGGTAATTGAAAGACTTGAGCGTAATCCCGGGGGGCAACCGGTCGCTGACTTCACGCAGGCACTCCAGACCGGAGAAGGACCGGTCCATATATTTGGTCAGCCCCTGGGTCCGTTCCCGGATTGCTTTAACCTTCTCGGCCGGCGCCTTGAGTTCGGTCAGCTCACTGGTGAGGGAGTTGATGCTGTTCCGCTGAAATTGAAGGCCCCCGAACAGGGCGAGCATGCCGGTCAGCCAGATTGAGGCGGCAATGATCGAGAACAGGATGACCCGTCGTTTGGTCCGCAGGGCGGTTTCCGTTTGCAGCCAGGCAACCGGGGCGAGATCCATTCTGCCGTCCGTCCGTGTTTCGGTCCGTTTGAGCAAGCCTTCGGCAAGGGGCGGAAGGGAATCAAGCGGTTCGGGGTGGGCGGTAATCTGGAACTGGCTTTCAAAAATCCCGATAAGGCCGGCCGGACTATCGCCCCGGTGCCAGATGGTGAAGGACGCCGGTTGTTCCCCCTCCCGGTCCAGATCCAATGAGGCTAGTGTCAAGGCGGTTTCCCTGGCAATTTCCTCATCCGCTTCACTGGCGGGCATGTCATTCATTCCGCTCAACGAGCGCATGGAAAGGGGAATGCCGGCAGAGGTGATGATGAGGTCACACGTGGCATCTTCCAGAATAATGAAAATCTGGACCCCCGCCGCATGAACTTTGCCGGCATCTTGAAGCAACTGCCACCAGCCCAGCAGGTTGATGTCCACCCATTTGGGTTCGATGCCGGCAGCTTTCAAGGCGTCCGCCAGGAGGTTGATGGTCTCGGTGCGAATCGCGCTTAACAACAGGCGGCAGCGACCGTTCTGCTCTGACAGGAGTTCATAGGAGAAGGCCGACTCGTCAATCGGGAAGGGCGAGAACTTGTCGATCTGAAGTTCAGCCATGCTCTTGATCTCGTCAGGACTGCCGGAGGGCAGTTCCGCAATGCGCAGCAGCACCCACGAGGCGGGAATCCCGATGCTGACGGGGGCGGGGATGCGGCCGCATTTGGTCCGGATCTCTTCTATCAGCCGGTCCCGTTCGGCCTGGATGCCCGCGAGAAGATCCTTTTGATTTTCGCCAAGCTCCAGTTCAACCGAGCGGGTAGGGGGCAGGACTTGTTTTTCGCCGGCCTTATGCAGGACGGCCCACTCCAGTGAGCGGGACCGCACAGCTAAACTTGTCAGGACTTTTCCAGCCATAATCGTCGCTTATTTACGTATTGTCGGGTTCCCATTTTTCGAGGGATCCCCTCCCAAGGTGGACGTCATCCGGTATTCAACCCCGTGCACCACTCCGGATGAACGCACCCGGAGCACGGAGGACACGGTTCCTCCCAGCGCTTTCAGCCGCTGTTGCTCCTCAGCCGTGAGCTTGCTCAGCTCCGGGACCCGGCTGAACAGGTTATTCACGTCTGTAAAAAAGTAATCTTCACTTATTTGCGCGCTTCCTGTCAAACCTTGTCTGCCCCCCTTCTCCCGCTCGGAAATAATCGCATCCGCCAGGGTGCTGTCAATGCCGGGCAGGGTCATCAATACCCGCTTCGAGGCGGCATTGATATTGACCGTTTCCCCGGCTTCGGGGTTGGCGGTCAACAGGTCTGCAATGCCGGTCAGGGCGACGGTGTTGGTGTCCCCCTCGTCCATATAACCGCCGTAGAGGATGGCATAGCTCCACCCTTTGATCAGGAGGAGTTCCTCAATGGTGTCTAAATTGACGAATTTGTTAGGAGTGGTGACTTTTGGGGTTTTGGAGCTAGACCCGCTTTCACTGTGGCCTCGCGCCTTGTAAGGCGGGTCAAGCCGGGCGTAATAGTCATCGGTTTCCGCTCCATCCAGATTAGGCTGATCATCGGGATCCCGCCAGTCGTTGAGGCAGTCAATCAGCTCGCTCCATTGGTCTTCCGGGACGCCGCTCAGCTTGAATATCCGCTCCCAATCCTCATCTTTCAAGGCGTTAATATTTCTCAGGGCGGGTTCGGGGAGGATATCCAGCACAAAGGTGCCTTCACCGAGTTTCTCGGTCAAGCCCATGACGGCATAGCCCTGGCGCAGGCGTTTGGCGGCATCGTACCAGTATTTGCCCTTCAGCTCCTCGGTGTCTCCCTTGCCTTTAACCTCCTGGCTGTGAATCAGCAGGACCTGGGCATATTCCAGCCCTGCCTTGGAGAGATACTCGGCTTTAAGACGTTTGCGGAGGTACGACACGATTTTTGATTCCACATGCATGTCAAAGGCGAAGCCGCCGATCAGGACTGACAGGAGGGCGACCACCCAGAGTACAATGATTAAGGCTGAGCCGCGTTTCATCGTAACCCCTCTTTGGCAATGGGAATATCTATCAGGCGGCGCATCTCAAGCGGTTCGTTACCCTCTTCCAGGGGCTGCATATAGAGCGTGATCTCGATAAAACGCGGAAGATGGTTGGTGAGGTCCCCCCCGGCGGTGCAGCGGCCTTCCCACTCATCCAACCACTCGATTTTCTCGGTTTCAAAATCATTGGTCGCCACGCGGACGCCCAGGCCGATAATCCGGTCGGAGAGCACTTCCGGCTCAAGGGTCTCGGGATCAAAGTCTTCCGGTTGGAGGTACTCATCGCCCCAGGCGGTATAGGCGGCGCCGCGTGTCCCTTTCTTGTCCTGTCCGATAAAAAAGCGGACATGATGAAACGTCTTGGCCATATAGGAGTTGACGCCGACCAGATCCGATCCCTCTTTGACCCAGGAAATGCTGTCGGAGGCCGTCTTCCCGCTTCCGCTTTTCTTGAGGATCAACCCGTCTTCGCCATTGCGGTACCGGGCCGAGCGGAGCGCCCCCACGAGTTGCTCGATCACAAAATCGCCGGCATGCAGATCTTTGCTTAACGCCGTTCCCCGCTGCCAGGCCTTGCTGACCGAAGACAGGAGCATGAAGGACGCCCCGCAGACCAGGGTCATGATGGATAAGGCCACCAGAAGCTCAATCAGGGTGAATCCGTGAGACGTAAGACGTGAGACGTGAGAGGTGAGGCGTGAGACGCCTGAAGACAGGAGTCCGGAGGCCGGAGTCCGATGACTACCGGAAGATTCTGGATTCTGTATTCTGGATTCTGAATTCATGAGGTTCAAAGTCCGGTCACATCATTGGTAAAGTATAAGTAGCTGGTGACTTCCTCGAACGAGGCTTTCCCTTTCGCCGACCAGGAGACCCGGGTCTTGACGATCATCAGGTCCTCTTTATCGGCATCCCGTTCAGAGGTGCGTTGATAGGTGAAGTTACGCGGATAGTCGATGGGGCCCACATTCAGGTTCAGGGCTTTCAGGTCCTTTTCATTTTTCTTCTTAACCACCAGCAACGGATAGTCCAGTTCACCGGTTTCAAGAATACGGCGGGCCTCGTAGTAATTCTTGGCCGTACTGACGACGGCGAGGCAGCGCGAGGTGGCGGTCATGAGAACGCCGGCCGAAATCGCCAGAATCGCGAGCGCCATGAGAATTTCAACGAGAGTCATGCCGGCTTTGGAGCGTCTGATCACGTCTTAATCCCCTTTCTGCGTAACCTTGACAGATCCGATGGCATCCACAGTAATGACCATACTGCTGCCGAATTCGTCCACGACACGCGCTTCGAAGGGCGTGCACCGGCCGTTCGATTGATACAGGATGGTGGCCGCATCCCCTTTCAGGCTGTCTTTCTTCCCTTCCACACTAAAGGATTCAATTTGTACCGCGTCCAACTTGCGGATGATACTGGTGAAGGGCGCAGCGCTGGTTCCCGTTTCTGCGGGGGCATCGGGATCGGGCGGGGGCGTTCCAGTCAGGGGTGTTGACGGTTCCGTTTGGAAGATCTGATCACCCGGAAGGGCGGGAGCGGCGGACCGCAGCGGGTCGACGCTCACTTGATTATTTCCCTTGTCGAGTGTCAGTTTCATCTCCTGATTCCTCAGAATGGCGCTGGTCCGGGCGTAATTTGCCGCCATGACGATGGTCCGGGTACCCACTCTCAGCCGGTTGCCCCGGATGGACTTGACCAGCGAGGGCATGGTTACCACCGTCATGATTCCCATGATGGCAAGAACCATCAGGATTTCAACGAGGGTGAAACCGGGACGGCGGGAGTGGGGGAGCCCTGGCATGGAAGCTTCGATTTTCAATTAATTGGTAACGAACTCCCCGTCGGGTTTACGGGCCTTGAGTTCATACACATCCCCTTTGAGCGCATACACAAAATCTTCACCCCAGGGCGTTTTGGGCATGCGGCCATCCTTTAAATAGGGGCCGTTCCAGTTCAGTTCGCTGGCTTTGGTCAGCAGATTCTGCAAGCTGGGCGGATAGACGCCATTGTCCACCTCATAGGTGTCAATGGCCGTGGCAATGGCCTGAATACTCGTGCGGGCCGCCGTGATGTTCGCGGCCTGGGTCCGCCCCTTGAGGCTGACCACGGCCACACCTGCCAGGATTCCCAGGATGGCGACCACGAGCAGGATTTCGACCAGTGTGAAGCCGGCGCGTGAATGAGACTTTTCTGATTTCAATAACAGGACGGATGCGAACGTGTTCATATTCATGATTTCTCCTTTATTAGACCCCTAACCCGCTTGTGATGTTAAACACAGCCATGACAATACTGACCGCAATAAATCCGACCAGGAGCGCGACGACCACGATCAGGATGGGCTCCAGGGCCGTGGTGAACAGTTTCACATTGCGGTTCAATTCATTTTCGTAACGGTGGGCAATGTGCTTGAGGGCACTGGCCATATCGCCGGTCTGCTCGCCAATGGCCAGCATGTCGGTCATCAGGGGGGGGAAGACCTTGCCCGCCGCCAGCGGCCCGGAGATGGTGGTGCCGTCGGTCACCCGGTCGCGGGCATTCCGGATTTCGGCGGCAATCACCACGTTATCAACCGTTTTTTCGACGATGGTCAACGCTTGCAGGGCGGGCACGCCGTTACTCAGGAGGGTGCTCAGGGTGCGGGCGAAATTGGCATAGGTGCTGGCGGCCACGATCCCCTTGATGAACGGGGCCTTCAATTGGATGCGGTGCCACTTATGTTTTCCCTCAGTCGTATTCAGGTAGCGGTTCAGCAGGAACCCGCCCAGTGCCGCCAAGCCTACGGCCAGCCAGCCGTATTTCAGCATCCCCTGGCTCAGGCCGATCAGCATGCGGGTTGGCAGCGGCAGGGTGCTTCCCATTTCGAGGAAGATGGCGGAAAATTTCGGGATCACAAACACCATCGAGAAGACCATGGTGGCAAATCCCATGACGAGCACGATGGCGGGATACACCAGGGCCATCACCACTTTTTCCTTCAAGTCCTGTACGCGCTCGTAGTGCTCGACCAGGCGTAACATGATTTCCGCCAGGGCGCCGCTGGCCTCACCCACCTTCACCATACTGACGTAAAGGGAGGGGAATGATTTGGGATGTTTGGCCATGGAGTCGGACAATGTGGTTCCCTGAATGATCTGATCGCGTAGGTCCCGGATGATGTCATCCGAAGCCGACCCCGTTTTCCGGTTCGCCAGGGTCGACAAGGCCTGGCCCAAGTTCATGCCGGAGGCCAGCAAGTCGCTCAGTTCGGTGGAAAAGACCAGGATTTCACGGGGCTTCATGCGCGGGGTCTTGTTGAAATTGAAGCCGAATTTGGAAGGGGCGGCGGTTGATTTCGCCGCTTTAGGTTTGCTCGATGCGGTTTCGGCGGCAATCGAAACAGGGGTATAGCCCTTCTTTTCCACCTGACGCAGCGCGGTCAGGCGGTCATTGGCTTCCAGGGACCCTTCCACGCGCTGGCCCGCTTTATCCTTGGCTATGTAGTTGAAAATCAATCGGCATCCTCCGACACCCGGACGACTTCTTCCACGGTGGTAATGCCTTCCAGCACCTTGATCCAACCGTCATCGCGCAGGGTTTGCATGCCTTCTTCGACGGCCTTTTGCTTGATGGCATTGGAGGAGGAGCGTTGCAGGATCAGATGCTCGATCCCCTCGGAAATGGCCAGTAGTTCGTACAGGCCGGTTCGCCCGCGAAAACCGGTCATGCGGCACTTCTCGCACCCGACCGGCTCCTGCATGGTGGCGGTGGCGATTTTTTCGAGGGGAAAGCCGAGACTTCCCAGAAGGGCTAGATCCGGATTCGTGACCGGGCGTTTACAGGCCGGACAGAGCCGGCGCACCAGCCGTTGAGCCACGACCGCTTCAAGCGAAGACGCCACCAGGAAGGGTTCCACGCCCATGTCGAGCAGCCGGGTCACCGCGCCGCCGGCATCGTTGGTGTGCAGGGTGCTGAACACCAGATGACCGGTCAGGGAGGCCCGGATGGCGATTTCTGCCGTTTCAAAGTCGCGAATTTCACCAATCATGATGATGTCCGGGTCCTGCCGCAGGATGGAGCGCAGGGCATTGGCAAAGGTCAGTCCGATTTCCGATTTGACGTTGCACTGGTTGATGCCGGCCATTTCGTATTCAATGGGGTCTTCCACCGTGATGATGCGCTGGTCGATGGTATTGATCTCGTGGAGATAGGCGTAGAGCGAGGTGGATTTTCCCGAACCTGTGGGGCCCGTCACCAGGATGATCCCATTCGGCTTTTCAATGATTTTCCGGATAATGGTTTCGTCGCGTTCACGCAGTCCCAGCTGGCGGAGCCCGATGAATTCCTTGCCGCGCATGAGCAACCGCAGACTGACGCTTTCCCCGTAGGCGGTGGGCAGGGTGGAAACGCGGATGTCGATATCTTCGCCCTGGATGCGCATGCCGATACGCCCATCCTGGGGCAGTCGCTTCTCGGCGATGTCCATGTTGGCCATTACCTTGATACGCGAAATGATGGCCGCCTGGAACCGGGAGAGTTGGGCGGGGAGCGGCGTCTGGTGCAAGACCCCGTCAACCCGGTAACGGATGCGCAGCTGGGTCTCCATGGGTTCCATGTGGATATCCGTGGCGCGTTCCTGGTAGGCCTCCCAGATGATCTGGTTCACGAAACGGACAATGGAGGCCTCCTGGTCGAGTTCGCCCAGGTCGGTTTTCATGAGGGCCTCATCAGGGGCCACCTCAATGCGATGGTCATCCTGCATCAGTTTTTCCATCGTGTCAGCGCCGACGCCGTAGAATTTCTTGGTGGCGTTGGCGATATCGTTGAGCAGGCCCAGGGCCAGTTTCACCCGCATGCCGGAGGCGAGCCGGAGGGCATCCACCAGACCGCTGTCAAACGGATCATTGGTGGCCACCATCAAGGCCCCGTTTTCAATGGCATAGGGAATGACATTGTATTGGAAGACCGTACGGGTGGGTAGTTTTTCAAGAATGGCTCCGTCAATGGCAATGGTGCCAAGCCGCAGGAAGGGCACATGCAGGACGGTGGCGAGGGATTCGAGAAAGGCGTCTTCGGTGGTGAACCCCTGGGCCACGGCGGACCGGGTGATGGAAAGATCATTTTGCTGGGCGTGCTGGAGCAGGGTGGCAATCTGGGCTTCAGATAAGAGTCCGGTGCGTTTCAGCAATCCCGTTAAACTGGTCGGCAATGCGGTCGTCATAGGCCATTAATTATAGGAAACAGAAGCCTTTAAGTCAACGTGAGAGCCAAAGATGCCTTCAGGGCCTGTGGATTGGCCCCGATTTCCCGTTGAGGGTTGTCCCGGTGGAACTGATGGAGCTGCCGGCTTGCGAGAAAGGAACGGCCGGGATCGTGCGGGTCTGGACCGGGATGGACCCGGCGTGGGTAGCAGGAAGGGGATACGTCACGGTACTTCTGCTCGGTTTGGTGTGCGGATGGTCGGACGTGTATGGGGGGATCGTGGGGCCCCAGGAGGAATAGCTTTGAATCCAGGGGGCGGCGAGGTAGGTCACGGGTGGCCGTGACCAATAGGCTTCTTCTGCGGCCCGCTCCGCGCGCAAGGCGCGGGCCTCGGCGGCGGCCGTGCGCTGTTGCAGGTCGGCCAGCTGCTCCTGGATCCTGGCCTGATCCAGGTCCGCTTGAGACTGCCGGGCCAGATTGGCGTACAGGGTACCGATGTCAATTTCAGGGTATTGTTTCCGAAACACATCCCAGTAGGCCAGTTGATCCCCGGCAGATTGAGCCCGGAAAGCGGTATCGGCGAGCCGTTCCGCCAGGACCTTGTTCCCTTCAAGCCGTCGTCGGTCCTGGGCCTCCTGGGTCCGTTGCTCGGCTTCCAACCGTCGTTGTTCCAGCTCGAGGCGTCGTGACGTGGCCTCTTCTTCAGTAACCAGTTCGACCGTGGTCACCGTGCCATTTTTAAATTCCACTTTTCCCCGGGGGTAGATGTACAAATCGTAGGCTCCCGAAGTGATGCGGCCTTGCGGTTTCCCCAATTCCTTAACCACCACCTCCACCGTGTCGCCAACCTTGATCTCTTCGGCCCCTGCGCCCATGACAAGGCCGGTGGATAAAATCCCCATCACCACTCTACGGGCAATTCTATAATTCATTTTCATCGTGTGGTCCTTCGTTCTTTTATTCTACAACAACCCGGCTAAAGCGCCAGACAAACGGCGAGGATTTGAATGAAGCGTTCAGGCTTGTATGGCTGCCATGCATATGGCAAATTAATGGTTTTTAACAGTCAATTCAAGAAATCCATCATATGAACCGGATCAAACAGACCTTTGAGCGATTGAAACAGCAGGACCGCAAAGCGCTGGTAGGCTTTCTGATGGCCGGCGATCCGGACCTTGACCGGTCGGAGACGCATTGCCGGGTGGCGCTACAAAACGGCGTGGACATCCTGGAGCTGGGGGTGCCCTTCTCTGATCCTACCGCGGATGGCCCGGTGATCCAGGCGGCGGGACGGCGCGGGCTGGAGGCGGGAACCACCCTTGACGGAGTTCTGAAGATGGCGGCCCGTTTGCGCAAGGACTTCGATACCCCCATCGTTATTTTCGGCTATGCCAACCCGTTTTTCAGTTACGGCTACGCCCGGCTGGCCAAAGAGGCCGCCGAAGCCGGGGTTGACGCGTTCCTGGTGGTGGACCTCCCGTTTGAAGAGGGGGAAGAATTCAAGACGCATTTGGACAAACACGGGTTGGATTTCATCTCGCTGATTGCCCCCACGACGCCGGCGGCACGCCTGGCCGTCATTCTTAAGAACGCCCGCGGATTTGTGTATTACATTATGGTCAAAGGGGTAACCGGGGTGAGGGCGGACATTCCTCCTGATGTATCCCAGCATCTGGCGCGCTTGAGGCAGAATACCACGCTTCCCATTGCGGCCGGCTTCGGGGTGAGTAACGGGGCGCAGGCCAGGGCGGCGGCGCAATATGCGGATGGGGTAGTAGTGGGAAGTGCCCTGGTCCAGGCCGCCGCAGACGGGAAACTGGCCGCGCTCGTGACCGAGTTGCGGCAGGCCTTGGATACTCCCTGAATAAGGTTTCTTGAGAAAGTGGTTGCGCCACCGGTGGGAATCAGGTAAAAGTACGCGGCTTTTTTGGAAGAAAGGTTTTGTTATGAAGAAGGATATACATCCAAACTATATTGATGGAACGATTACTTGCTCCTGTGGTGCGATCGTTCAGGTGAAGTCAACCAGCCAGACTATGCATGTGAATAGCTGCTCTGCTTGTCATCCGTTTTATACTGGCCGCTCAGCCCTGCAGGATAGCAAGGGTCGTGTGGAGCAGTTCCGCAAGCGCTACGCGAAGAAGTAGTCAGCTCGGATCGTTGGAAAAGGCCGGAAGACCGAAAGGTGTTCTGGCCTTTTTCCGTTTTTATTCCACCCTGGTTTTTGACCCTGCTGGCTGGGAGCGCTTCTGTGATCGAGAAAGCTTATATCGACGAATTGGCCGCCCGAATGGTCCGGTTGGAGTTGGATATTGCCGATCCCGCCGTGGCGGCCCAGCAGAAGAAATTCCGGGAGACCATTAAGGAGCATTCCCGGCTCCGGAAGATCATGGATAAGGCGGGAATTTATTTCCGGATCCAGCGGGATTTGAACGAACAGCAGGCCTTGCTGGCGTCGGAAGACGCGGATCCGGACCTGAAGGAGCTGGCCGCTGAAGAGGTGGCCGGCCTGGAACAGGCCTTCTCGGTCGCCGAAAAAGAACTCCTGAGCACGCTCATCCCTTCCGATCCAAATGATGAGCGCAATGTCATCATGGAAATCCGGGGCGGCACAGGGGGCGATGAAGCCGCCTTGTTTGCGGGCGATCTGTTCCGGATGTACAGCCGCTTCTGTGATGAACGGAAGTGGAAAATTTCCATCATTGACGCCAGTCCCTCCAGTGTGGGCGGCTTCAAGGAAATTGTGTTTTCCGTCACGGGGAGCAATGTGTACAGCTTCCTGAAATACGAATCCGGCTGTCATCGCGTTCAACGCGTGCCGGTCACGGAGGGATCGGGCCGCATTCACACTTCGGCCGCCACGGTTGCGGTACTTCCGGAGGTGGATGAGGTGGATGATGTTGATATCCCGGCGGCGGATGTGCGGGTGGACATCTTCTGCTCATCCGGACCCGGCGGCCAGGGCGTCAATACAACCTATTCGGCCATTCGTATCACGCATCTCCCCTCCGGCCTGGTGGCGCAAAGCCAGGATGAGCGCTCCCAGCACCGGAACAAGGAAAAGGCGATGAGCGTGCTGAAGGCACGTTTACTGGACTGGCGTTTGCGTCAGGATGAGGAGAAGAACGGGAATCTCCGGCGCACCCAGATTGGAACCGGCGACCGGAGTGAGAAAATCCGGACCTATAACTTTCCGCAGAACCGGCTCACCGATCATCGGATTAACTTTACGATTTATACCCTGAACCGCGTCATGGAGGGGGGCCTCGATGATTTGATCGTCGCGCTTCAGGAACATGACACCGATTTGCGGGTCCGCAAGGAAATGGGCTCTTTCAAAAAATGAAGACGCTCCTCGAGGTCCTGCAGTCTGGCACCGGCTATCTGGCGGAACGCGGGGTTGAGCCTGCCCGCCTCGTGATGGAACAGTTGATGAGCCATGTCTTGAAATGTCCCCGGCTCCAGCTGTATATCCGCTTTGAAACCCTGATGTCTGAACCCGATCTGGTCAGCTTGCGGGCCGGCCTCAAGCGCCTGGGGGCGGGGGAACCCCTGCAGTATGTCCTGGGTGACACGGAGTTCATGGGGCACCGGTTCAAGGTCGACCGGCGGGCATTGATTCCACGGCCTGATACCGAGACCCTGATCGACCGGATCCTGGCCTGCGAGCCATTGTGGGGCGTGGCAAAGCCTGTGATTATGGATGTGGGAACGGGGTCCGGATGCATTGTGATCAGCCTGGCCATCGCTAGGCCTGAGGCCCGCTACCTCGCGGTGGATGCCAGTGAAGCGGCGCTGAGCCTGGCCCGGGAGAATGCGGCATTGAATGGAGTCGGGGCTGCCATCGGGTTCACGCTGGGAAATCTGCTGGAGGGGGTTGAGGCGGGCTCACTGGATGCGGTTGTGGCGAATCTGCCTTACATTACAACGGCCGATTGCACGACCCTCCCGCGCCATATCCGGGAGCATGAGCCGATGTCTGCCCTGGATGGCGGCGGCGATGGGCTGGAGCTGATCCGGAAATTGGTGGAGCAGGCGGCGCAGAGGCTGCGTCCGGGCGGCTGGATTTTCCTCGAAATAGGTTTTGACCAGGGCGCGCCGGTTGTGGAATGCTTAAGCCATCACGGCTTTAACGGGGTGCACATTCATCAGGATCTGGGAAATCGGGATCGTGTCGTGCTAGCCTGCCGATAAGGAGAATCCATGAGCTTTCTTGATTTGGCGAAGAAGCGGTTCAGTGTGCGGCGTTTCGATGTTACGCCGATCCCTCCAGAGGCGCTTGAAGCGGTCCTTGAGGCGGGGCGGCTGGCCCCCTCGGCAGCCAACCGGCAGCCCTGTCATCTGGTGGTGGTCCGCAATGAAGAACAGCGGCGCAAGCTGGGGGTGGCCTATCCGCGGGACTGGTTCTGGCAGGCCCCGGTGCTCATCGTGATCTGTGTCGAACCCGCACGCGCCTGGGTCCGTTCGGACAACAAGAGTTATGCGGATGTAGACGGGGCGATTGTGGTGGACCATCTGACGCTCTGCGCGGCTGAGTTAGGCCTGGGCACCTGCTGGATCGGTGCCTTTGATCCGGCCAAAGTGAAAAACGTGCTGAATCTGCCTGCCGGAATTGAGCCGCTGGCGATGCTTCCGCTCGGCTATCCGGCCGAACCCGTGCGCGCCAAAAGCAGGAAGTCGATGGCCGAACTGGTACATCAGGAAACGTGGTGAATTCGAAGCGTTCGACGTTCATGCTGGTGCTTCTGGCCGCGGGACTGCTCGCACTGGCCGCCATATGGGGCGGGCACTCCCCCTCAACCGGTCCTGCATCGCGTGACTTAACTGCCGACACCCCGCCGGGTGTGCGCTTTGTCTCCGTGGCCCTGGGCGGGTTTCGCGGACTGCTGGCCGATTTCCTCTGGGTACGGGCGGCGTCTCTCCAGGACGAGGGCCGGTTTTTTGAAGTGGCCCAGTTATCGGATTGGATTACCCGGCTGGAACCACGCTATCCTGAAATCTGGGCCTATCATGCCTGGAATATGGCCTATAATATTACCGCAGTGGTGTCCGATCCGGCCGACCGCTGGCATTGGGTGAAAAATGGCATCCGGCTCCTGCGCGATGAAGGCATCCCCTCAAATCCCTCCAACGCGAAGCTCTATTGGGAATTGGGTTGGATGTTCTTTGACAAGGTGGGCGGACGGTGGGATGAGGCCGCTCCGTATTACCGCATTGCCTGGGCGGGTGAGATGACCCAACTGCTGGGCGGTGGGCTGGCGGATTATCCCATGCTTTTGAAGCAGGGGAAGGCCGCGCCGTTACTGGCCTCCCTGGGATTGAATGTCGAGGTGATGAACGCCCTTGATCGCGCCTATGGCCCTCTGGATTGGCGTCTCCCGGAAACGCATGCGATGTATTGGGGCTACCGGGGGAAATCGCTCGCCTCCGCCGATGCCGTGTGGTGTGACCGGCTTGTCTGGATGGCGCTGACCGAGACCGTAAAGGGCGGGGCACTGGTGTATCTCCCCGAGCAACGTCGCTATCAGCGTGGCCCGCGGCTGGATGTCGCGATGAAAGCCATTCGACATTGTGCCAATACGAAACCGGCAGGGGATCCGTTGGTGAGCTTGGCCGTGACCGTGCTGCTCAAGGAGTCGGCCCTGTATTTATATGCATTTGATCGCCCGCTTGAGGCCAACACCGCCCTTCAGGAATTAAAGCGGGAGAAAGCGGATGGCATCGCCGGGGAGATGACCCTTGAGGCCTTTATTCAAAAAGAGGTGGCGGACCGGGCGACCGGCCTGGATCAGGTTGGCAGGGAGAAGTTGGTGGTGGACTGGCTGGTGCGAAGTGAGATTTGGCGACGCCTCGGGGTTCCCGCCTTTGCGGCCGGATATGACCGGATCGCGCGTTTGCACGGGACGCCGGTGGCCGGGGCCGATGGGTCGGATAAAATCTGGCAGGCCTTGCGCCAGAAGGCTGCGGAACAGGCCCTGCTGGAAATGCCCTGATTCGAGGAAGGGTTTGACAGCGGCGGAGGGCGTTCGTATTGTCCCAATATGCTTCCCCAATGGATTATCGAAAAAAAGCGTAACGGTGAACTCCTCACCGATGAAGAGTTGAGTCACTTTATCGGGGGCTATGCCCGGGGGGATATTCCGGATTACCAGATGTCCGCTCTGGCCATGGCCATCTTTTTCAAGGGGATGACTCCCGGGGAAATGGCCAGTCTGACGCGTGTCATGATGCAGTCTGGTGACGTGGTGGATACCTCCGCACTCCTGCTTCCCAAGGTGGATAAGCATTCCACGGGCGGAATCGGGGACAAACTCTCCATTCCCCTGGCGCCGATCATGGCCTGTTGCGGCGTGGCGGTTCCCATGATTTCCGGGCGGGGCCTGGGGATTACGGGGGGAACCCTGGATAAACTGGAGTCGATTCCCGGGTATCGGACAGGGTTGTCGATTTCCGAGTTTATCGGGGTGCTTCAGGCCTGCGGGTGCTCATTGATCGGTCAGACGGAACGGCTGGTGCCGGCGGACCGGAAACTGTATGCCTTGCGGGATGTCACCGCGACGGTGCCCTCCATTCCCCTGATTGTCTCCAGTATCATGAGCAAGAAGTTGGCGGAGGGAATTGACGGGCTCGTGCTGGACGTCAAATGCGGGCGGGGTGCCTTCATGAAAACACGGGAAGAGGCGCGGGCTCTGGCTGGGGCGCTTGTCCAGGTCGGGCGCAGCATGGGAAAGCGGGTTACCGCCCTGATTACCGCGATGGATCAGCCACTCGGGCGCACCGTGGGCAATGCCCTCGAGATCACGGAATCGGTCGATATTCTGAAGGGGCGGGGCCCTGCGGATAGCACCGAGTTAACGTTGATGTTGGGGGCTGAAATGCTGGTACTGGCGGGAGTGGTTCCCACCGCCGCAGCGGGATTGCCGCTTATCCGCCGGGCATTAGACTCCGGCGAGCCTTTTGAGCGCTTCAAGAAAATGGTGCGTCTGCATGGAGGTAATACAGAGGTGCTTGATGATCCCCGCCGGTTTCCGGCCAGTCGGGAGCGGATGGATTACCCTGCGCCTGCAGGCGGGTTTGTGAAGGATGTCGATGCGGATAAAATCGGGCGTGCTAGCTTGTTGCTGGGCGCTGGCCGCAGTAAAACGACCGATTCCATTGATCATGCTGCCGGCTTATCCCATTTGTTGAAGATAGGGGAAGCGGTTGCCGCCGGGGCCCCGCTGGTGACCCTGCATGCCGCCACCCGGGAGCGCCTGGAGGCGGGGCTGGCTTTGGTGCGTCAGGCCTTTGTGATCAGTCCGGATCCTGTGCCAACAGGCCCGCTGGTGCTCGAAAGACTTTGAGAGGGGATGGGAGTAAGATGATACACACGGACACACTCATTTTAGCGGCGGAGAAAATCCGCAACCAATTTCCAGGGTTTCGCCCGGAATTAGCCCTGGTGATGGGCTCCGGTTGGCGTGAGGTGGCCGATGGATTTGCCGTCAGGGCGACACTGAACTATGCCGATATTCCCGAGTTAGGTGCTCCGCAAGTGGCGGGCCATGGCGGGCAACTCCTGCTGGCGGAACAGGCGGGCGTGGAACTGTTGATTTTTGCAGGACGCCGTCATGTGTATGAAGGCGTTGGTTGGGACCCGGTCGCGTTTCCCGTTTGTCTTGCCAAACTCATGGGGGCGTCCGGGCTGGTGTTGACCAATAGTGCCGGGGGAATCAGGAAATCATTCCAGCCGGGGACGGTGATGGGGATTGCTGATCATATTAACCTCATGGGAACGAATCCGCTCATTGGCCCGCATCATGGCTTTTGGGGCCCCCGTTTCCCGGATATGACCTGTATTTATGACAAAGGGTATCGGGCCTTGCTCGAGCAGGCGGCCCGGAGTGCCGGGATGACATTGCCGCAAGGGGTCTACCTTGCGGTAACGGGGCCCTCCTATGAAACGCCTGCTGAAATTGAGCTGTTTCGCCAGATGGGAGCCGATGCGGTTGGTATGTCCACTGTGCCGGAAGCCATTCTGGCTCATGCCGCCGGGCTGAAAGTGGCAGGCTTGTCCTGTATCACGAACGCGGCCGCAGGCGGAGCCTCATCGCTCTCTCACGAAGAGGTGTTGGCTGGCGCCCGGAAGGCCGTCCCGGCGTTAACCGGCTTGTTGCAGGAATTTATAAAGAAGGTGGTGACCCCATGAGTAAACTGACGGAGATGAAGGCCCTGTTGAGACTGGCATATAAAGCGA
Source organism: bacterium (assembly GCA_037128595.1). NCBI lineage: Bacteria > bacterium. The sequence continues at coordinate 7,321 of JBAXWB010000009.1, read as the reverse complement.
CCAATCAAAGCTATTCGCCCTATTCCCGGTTCCCGGTCGGGGCGGCACTGGTGACGGAGAAGGGGGAGGTCTTTACCGGGTGTAATGTGGAAAATGCCTCGTATGGGCTGACATTGTGTGCGGAGCGGGTGGCGCTGGTGAAAGCGATCTCCGAGGGGAAGCGGAAATTTGCAGTCATGGCCGTTGTGGGGGGAAAGGGAAAACCCATTCGTCCTTGCGGCGCCTGTTTGCAGATGCTGGCCGAGTTTTGCGGCTCTGATTTCCCGATGATCCTGGCCTCATTGGATGATCATAAGCAGTTTGAAGTGGTCTTGCTGGGAGACCTGCTGCCGCAGGGGTTTAAGATTGGAGAGCATTCTGAATCCTGAATCCTGTGTTCTGACTTCTGTCCCTTTGAATCTCTCCCACGTGGCGGTTCCGGGTGCCCTGGAGATTGTCCGCCGGCTCAAGGACGCGGGCTTTATCGCCTATTGGGCAGGGGGATGCGTTCGCGACCTGATCCTGGGGCGGGCCGCCAAGGATTTCGATATTGCCACCAATGCCGTTCCGGACAAAGTGATGGAGCTGTTCCCGGCCGCGGTGGCGGTGGGGAAATCCTTTGGGGTGGTGCGCGTCCCGGTGGCCGGGCATTGGTATGAAGTGGCGACCTTCCGGAAAGATGACGTGTATACCGACGGGCGGCACCCCACGAGCATCACCTTTTCAGATCCTGAAACGGATGCGCAGCGGCGCGATTTCACGGTAAATGCCCTGTTCTATGACCCGCTTGAGCAGCAGGTGCTGGACTATGTGGGTGGTCGCGGTGATATTGACCGGCAGATCATCCGTGCGGTGGGGGTGCCGGCAGATCGTTTCCGGGAGGATCATCTAAGGATGTTGCGGGCCGCCCGGTTTGCCGCCACGCTGGGATTTGCCATTGAGCCGGCTACCGCCAATGCCATCCGGGCAACAGCCGTCCGGATCGGGGCGATCAGCGCAGAGCGGATTCGCGAGGAACTGAACCGGCTTCTGGTCGAGTCCCGGCAGGCGGGGGATGCCATCATCCTGTTGAAGGAACTGGGCTTGCTCCAGATGATCCTGCCGGAAGTGGCCGTCATGCAGGGTGTGGAACAACCTCCGGAATATCACCCTGAGGGGGATGTGTTCCAACATACGATCATCATGTTGAATCAGATGCACACGGATGACTATCGGCTGGCCTGGGCGGTGCTCCTGCATGATGTCGGAAAGCCGCCTACGGCCCAGTTTAAAGAGGGCCGGTGGCGATTCGAGTGTCACGCGAAGGTGGGGGCGGAGGCCGCCAAAGTGATTCTGGAAAGACTGAAATTCTCCTGTGATGATCGCGATGCCATCACGTTTATGGTGGGAAACCACATGCGCTTTATTGATGTGAAATCCATGCGGCGTGCCACTTTGCGGCGTCTGGTGGGATCACCGACGTTTCTCTCTGAAATGGAACTGCACCGGCTGGATTGCGCATCAAGTCACGGGGATTTAGTGAACCATGAGTATCTCCTGGAATTCAGGCGGCAGATGGATTCGGAACCCGTGCTCCCCGAGCCCTGGGTCAACGGGCGTGACATTATCGCTCTAGGCATCCCCGAGGGACCGGAAGTCGGGGTCTGGCGCAAGAAGGCCTACGACGCCCAACTTGAAGGCACGGTGGCAGATCGCGAAGCGTTATTGGCATGGCTTCGACGGGAAATCGCCGAGGGGTTTGCGTCGATCAATACCTGATGCTTAAACTGTTAAGCATTGGGTATTTCCGTGTCGATTGAAGCCTCTGCTTCAGCCTCTTTCCCCTCAGAAACCTGCGTCAATGGAGGGCGGGGCTCCGTCACCGCCGCGTCCACCGGGGATGTCGCGGGCTCAGACACCGGCTCCGGCATGGTGACCGGCTCAGGGACCTGAGTGGGCACTGGCCCGGCCTCTGGGACAAATGGAGGGCGGTGCTCCGTCACCGCCGTGTCCACCGGGGATGTCATGGGTTCAGACACCGACGTCCCGTCAACTACCGGTTCAGACACCGGCTCCGGCATGACGGCCGGCTGGACAGGTGTTGCATCAGGCAAGGCCACCAACACCGGTTCCGGCATGGTGACCGGCTCAGGGATCTGGGTGGGCACTGGCTCGGCCTCTGGGACAAATGGAGGGCGGTGCTCCGTCACCGCCGCGTCCACCGAGGATGTCGCGGGTTCAGACACCGACGTCCCGTCAACTACCGGTTCAGACACCGGTTCAGACACCGGCTCCGGCATGACGACCGGCGGGACAGGTGTTACATCAGGCAAAGCCACCAACACCGGCTCCGGCAGGGTGACCGGCTCAGGGACCTGAGTGGGCACTGGCTCGGCCTCTGGGACAAATGGAGGGCGGTGCTCCATCACCGCCGTGTCCACCGGGGATGTCGCGGGTTCAGACACCGACGTCCCGTCAACTACCGGTTCAGACACCGGCTCAGACACCGGCTCCGGCATGACGACCGGCGGGACAGGTGTTGCATCAGGCAAAGCCACCAACACTGGTTCCGGCAGGGTGACCGGCTCAGGGACCTGAGTGGGCACTAGCCCGGCCTCTGGGACAACTGGAGGGCGGTGCTCCGTCACCGCCGCGTCCACAGGTGACATCACAGTTGCGGGCGCAACAGCGATTGGCGCTATCGCCGCGACCGGGGTCAGTTTTGGCGTCACAAAAGGTGCGGGTTCGACCACCATCGTGGGCGCCGGTTTCGGCGGAGTGGCTGCAGGAATAACAGGCTTCGGTTTCACCAGCAGCTCAGCTGCCCAGGGGCTCAACGCAATTACCGGACACCGGTCACCCACGGTGGCTGACACGGCAGTGAAGACTCCAGGGCAGCACAGAATCCCTGAAACACCTGAGGCCAGAAGTGCGGCCAGCCGGGTCCGAATCACCTCTGGATCCGGCGTCAAGGCAATGAAGATGGTCGTAAACCCCGCTGCTGACAGGACCGGTTCCTGCGCAGGAATCAGGGCCAGGGTAGAAGCGGGGCTACCGACGGCGATCACGAGTCCGATCTGTCGTCCTTTGTCTGCTACCGTTTGCCCACTGCCATCCGGCGACCGCCGACTCACCCTGATCTCCCTCGCCAAACCATCCGGCTGGTAATTCAACTGACTGGCAATAACCCGGATCCGGTCCTGGGTCCCGGGTGCAATGCGATATCTGGAACCTTTCCCGCTGAGTGTATAAGAGACCGCTGCGACTGACACCCCTGCCGCCCTTGCGACATCCTTGATGGAAACGTTTATGCTCATGCTTAAACTGTTAAGCATTGATGTATTTTAAGTCAATCCGAAAAATCACTTCAGCGTGGGAGCTACCTTATAATTCATCCAGTGGGCTCTCGGCGGTCGAATCCATGCCGCGGATGACGTGGGTGTAAATCATGGTTGTTTCCACGCTCTGATGACCCAGATACTTCTGAACTTCCCGGATGTTGACACCTTTAAGGAGCATATTCGTGGCAAAGGAATGGCGCAGTGCATGGACTGTCGCCGGCTTGTTGATACCCGTTTTCTGGACGGCCGCCCGCATGGCGCGCTGAAGCACCTCGTCCATGATATGATGCCGTCTGAATTTCCCCGAACGCGGATCCGTCGAGAGATCCGCGGCCGGGAAGAGGTATTGCCACCCGAACTCTACTTCCGCCCGGGGATATTTGCGATCCAATGCAAACGGCAGGTAAACCCCACCATGGCCGGCGGCAAGGTCCCGCTCATGGATGGACTTCACCAATGCGATTTGGGCCTTCAAGGGCTCATCCAATTTCTTCGGCAGCAGCGTGCTGCGATCCTTGTCGCCTTTTCCTGCCCGGACAAAGACCAGGTGGTTGTTGAAATCCAGGTCCTTAATACGCAGGCGGATCGTCTCTGAAACGCGCAACCCGGCCCCGTAAGTCAATTCAAGCATCAGCCGGGCAGGCTCCGGGGCCGCCTTTAAAACGGCCCGGACTTCATCCACGCTGAGCACGCAAGGCAATTTGGTTCCGCGCTTTGCCCTGACGGAAGTGATATCCGCTACCTCCCGCTTCAAAACCTCCCGTTGCAGGAACAGCAAGGCGTTGAACGCCTGATTCTGGGTGGAGCTGGCGACGTTGCGGGTGGTTGCCAGATACGAGATATAACTCCGGCAGGTACTGTCCGTCTGCCAATCCAGTTGATTCGCCTTGGCATAGGCAAGATAACGCCTTACCCAATCCAGATAAGTCTGTTCCGTGCGCAAGGAATAATGACGGAGCCGGATCAACTCCCGCATCCGGCCGCAAGCGGTTTCGCCATCCGAAAGCGGTTGAGCCGGAGCGGAACTGGGAAGCCCCTCTTTCCTGAAAACGCGCTCATACAATTCAATCGCCCGTTGCGCCTGTTCGATCTGCCAATCCTGCACGCCCTCCGTGCGGGCCAACTGTTCACAGAAAAAGCGGATTTTGTCCGTGCTATCCGCGATGACGCCGGGCATTTCAGACTGCAAATAGCGCCGCACCCATGAGGCGTAGAATGGGATATTCCTCTCCGGAGGCAGACCGCGACTCTTCATGAATGCCACAAACGGTTCAAGATTAAAGGGTTCCATCGAAAGCTCCTATCAATTTGTGTGCTGGCGACAAACTACCGCCAGCGGTATAGCCTATATATTAGTTACCTTTAGCCGCTCAAAACAACCAAAATTGAGTGCTCAAGCATCGGGATATACCGCTGGCGGCTCATCCATCATATTGACGGGTGATTACCGCTCGGCGTGACGGAAGTGACGAAATCGTGACGAACGAACGATGGATATAAAAGGTGGGTTACAGGCTCGGCAATGCCAATAACAATTCCATTATACCTTTGAGTAGCAGTCGGTTAAGCGCAATAAACCTGAGACAAAAAGAACGGCTTCTTGACAGCATAACTTTGCAGATGTAGGTTCCTGATCAATCAGGCTGGCAGTGCCTCTGGGACGGGTTTCAGGGAATCACCGCCGGCGGCACATTATATGTTGGGGAATGAAACTGAAGAGATGATGAATGGGCATTGATTCCCGGTGGGAGGGGCGCTACGCGCCGCGACAGGCTGAATTGGGTGCCTGGACCGGACAAGTCGCCGCGCATAGCGCGCCTCCCACAAGAGGGACAATCAAGATGATCGAATCAGGAAAACAGAAATGCCCCCAACCGGGCGCTCCTGGCTATCGGCGCTGACGCGCCTCAGCCAAAGCGCCAACGTTCGAGCATGAGAAATATAAAATAAAAATCAGTAAAGGAATTATCAGGGCATTTGAAATCTACGCGATGATTTTATCAAAGATTGTCGGAGTAGTTATCATGTTGAGTGGTTTCGGCAGTTTGTCATTCGCGGTCTTCGCTCTCATCAAGGGCTCGGGGAATGGGAAGATTGTTGCATGTGTCATTTTGACCACAGCGTCCATCGTTTCACTTTTGGTCGGATTTCTCACCTTTCGGCTCCTTGGGAAGTTCATGATCAACCAGATGCACGCATTGTTTGGTCAATCTGGACTTGAAGAAAACAAAGATGGAAAATAGGACTCGAACAACACAATTCTGGTTATCGTCGCTCCGCTCCTCAACCAGATTGTGACCGTTGGCCAAGGAAATCAATGCCACTAGAGAAATACTATTGTGGAGATGAAGCCTTCGCAAGACTTGCGGGTGTACCCGACTTGGACCTCGACGCACAGTTTGAGGCGTGGCATGGTCGGCAAGAACTTCTCGCACTTTGCGGTGGCGATAGCCAGATAACACGAGTCGTCTTCCATGTTGCACTGACGCACGCCTTGGAGTACATGAAGCGTTCGATTCCTGCCTTGGATGATCTGACTCCGGTTGAGTGTATGAAGACGGATTGGGGAAGAAGGCGGTTCAAAGAATGCCTGATGAGATCACCATGATCAATGAAGGGCCAACCAAAACATGGAGCATACTCGGTGAACCCGCGGGTTCAACTCGATGCTCATGTTGATCGTTCGGCAAGAATAAACCATGCATGACATTGTTGAACTTATTGTTATTTCGTGCGTCAGCGTGGGGTATTTGTTTGCTTGGCGAGCATATCTCAACAAAGGCGACAATCGCCAAAGAGCGCAGGCTTGGTTGGGGTCAGACAGGAGTTCGAGGAGAGTATTTCGCATTGTCATGGGGGTATTGGGTTTCGCAGTCGTCGGGCATATGATTGTGGATATTGGACAGTGGCTGTTCGGATGGAAGTGATATTATTATTAATAAAATAGAGCCGAACACGGCCTTTGTGGCTATCGGCGCTCCGCGCCTCAGCCACAAGGCCAACGTTCGGGATAAGAGAATGATATGAAATACGGAACAGCGAGATTAGTCTATGGCCTTGCAGCCGTTTTCTTGATCATCATGGGCGTTGGCACGTTACTAACCCCATTGGCGGATCGGCCAATGTCAGGTCTTAAAGAGATTGCGTGTGCTTTTGGCCTTAGTACTTTGTCAGCGGCGATACCGTTTGGGTTCGGAATCTTTTGCTTGATCCGACATCGGCATTGGCATAGAGAAGCAATCCGGATGAAAACGAAACCCGAACCAGCTCTTTGACCGCGACGGCTCGCACGCTCGCCGCGGGTCATGAGCACCGTTGGGAGAAAGATAAAGATGATGAGAATACTCATATTCTGCCTCCTCGCCGTAGTCCTGAGTGGATTCGCGTCGGCACAGACAGCAACCAATGCACCGGCGAAGGAGTCAATACAGGAGATGACTCGCCGCTTGGCTCCGGGCGGCATCACAAAAGAAAAGGCAATTCAAATTGCGAACGCGGCCTATCACGTGCTGTGGGGTGAACCGCCGGGCGAGCTCAAAGTGATGAAATGTGAGTTGAATCAAAACAAAACATGGGAGATTCAAGTCTGGTGGGATTTGGGGCTTCCTAACGGCGGGGCTCGATTTTGGATTCACCAGACCGGGAGTTTTGAAAGAGCAGAGTATATTCCGGGAGAATGAATGGACTCCCAACCAGAAAGTGCAGGTTACCTCGCGTCCCGCTCGGAACCCGACTTTCGGCGTTGGGGAATGAAACTGAAGAGATGATGAATGGGCATTGATTCCCGGTGGGAGGGGCGCTACGCGCCGCGACAGGCTGAATTGGGTGCCTGGACCGGACAAGTCGCCGCGCATAGCGCGCCTCCCACAAGAGGGACAATCAAGATGATCGAATCAGGAAAACAGAAATGCCCCCAACCGGGCGCTCCTGGCTATCGGCGCTGACGCGCCTCAGCCAAAGCGCCAACGTTGGGTTTATAAAGAATGAAACCAATCACATGCACACGTCGGTTTGATGAAACA